>JAJZOM010000252.1 GCA_021811505.1 Thermoplasmata archaeon
ATAATGGTGGAGATCGCGAAGGATTCACTGAAGAGAGTCAGGGAAATATTCAGCGAGATAGATTTCAAGGCAATTGGAGAAACGGGTGGGTCAAGGATATCCATCAGCGACCGTTCACTGACCCTCATGGATATTGACATATCAAAAATCAAAAACGCATGGATTTCAGGTATGGATAATCTGATCTGATCCTGTCCAGAAATTCAGGTTTCACATCCACGACATAATTCTGAAATGAGAATCAGTCGTGACCGATCTGAAAAAAATTGAAATTCTTATCTTTTCTGCGATCCGGGCTTCATGGGACCGTTTCCTTTTCTTCCTTTTCCCATTCCCATCTGGCCGCCTCTTCCAGCTCCAGCGGAACGTGATCTGGTCGTCGATGAGGAAAGAACCCTGAGTGCTTCATCAACAGATTTGACACCATTGAGTTTTTCAGCGGCATCCCTGTACCCTGCATATTCAAGCCATTTCTGTATGTGTCCCTGTTCTAGGTGCCAGTTCACAAGAGAAGGATCCGAATTTCTGAATTTTTCCATCTGATCCTTTAATTCATCCAGGTTTTTAGCAGTCGCGATCGTATTGTTATACCTTTTGAATTCAAATGCATCCATGATCTAATAAGTAATTCATTGTGCATAATCTTATTGATCCATTACTTAGAAATGCATTGGAAACATTAAATTTGGGGGTAACCTGTCTGTAAATTGCCCAGATCACATTACAGCTCGCTTATTCTACGGGTAGTCTCCCCGCATTCCTTTTCGATATTTTTGTATGCTGTATTCACAGTATCGTTTCTACCACCGGTCTCATTCTTGAGATTCAGGACGTTTATCAAATAACTCAACTGGGAGTCCAGAAGAATGCTCAGTTGCCTGAGATTTTCCTTCTTATCCTCAGGGAGATCCCTCCTTCGTGTGGAAACAAAACAGTCAAAGTGCACGGATCCAGATTTTGTGAATGTAAACTTTTCACCCGTCTTTACAGGGGCATTGCAAACATAGCATTTGAATTCAGCCATTCAGCAGTATTGTATTACATAATATAATCTTTATTTTGATAAGTGTTCAACCCTGCGTACAAAAATATACATCTACACATTACAGAAGCAGTCAGAATGAAATCCCGGAACGATGTAACATGATCAGAACAGAAAACCTGATGAAATCATACAAGAACAGTGTGCATGCGCTGAAGGGAATAAGTACGGTCATGGAAAAAAGAGTCACTTCCATCATAGGAAGAAACGGGGCCGGAAAGACAACCTTCATCAGGATACTGTCCACGCAGCTCATGCCAACATCGGGCAGTGCTTACATCAACGACACAGATGTGATCAGGTTCCCGGAAAAGATCAGAAACAAGATAGTCAGCATACCTCAGGAAGCCTCTCCCATAGGAATCCTGACACCATTCGAGTTGGTGAAAATGTACCTTGTTGGCAGGGGTCAGTCCCTGCAGGAGTCGACCGTTTCGACCAATCGTGCCCTTGAGGATCTGGGGATTATGGAGTACAAAAACAAGCCAACAGACACACTTTCAGGCGGTACGAAGAGAAAGGTGTTCGTTGCAATGGCGATTGCCTCAAACGCAGATATAATATTCCTGGATGAACCAACAACGGGACTGGATCCAATTTCCCGCATAGAGGTGTGGTCCGCAATTAAACAAATAGAGGGGGACATTATCCTGACCACACATTACATGGAAGAGGCCAGTGAGCTTTCCAACGAAGTCGTGCTGATTGATGACGGCAGGATTATAGAAAAGGGCACTGTGGTGGATCTTATGAAAAGATTTGAGGGGTTTGTGAGAGTGGAAGGAAAGGACATTGCAGATCCTGCAATCACCATAGGCTCCACAAAAATCAAATATGTGAGGAAGGAGGAGGCGATGGCTTATATCGAAGCGGGCGAAGTTGTGAAGCCAGTATCACTTGACGATGTGTTCATAAAGCACGGTGTTGAAGTTGAATATTAAGTATATCTCAACTTTTGCGTGGTACTACGGTTTCAGATCGATTGCCAGGGGACCCTCTTATATAATCGCTTCCTTGAGCAGCCCACTGACGCTCCTTTTTCTTGTATATATATTGAGCCATGGTCAGCTTCTGGCTTATGCCGTGGCAGGAGGCTTTGTCTCACTGGTTGCCACAGTAGCGCTGCAGAGTTCTGGAGATGCAGCATTCCTGAGATTACAGCTCAGAATACAGGACCTGTTTGTCGCAAGTCCAATTTCGTCAACAGATTACATGATTGGAATGACCCTAAGCTACGTCGTTTTTTCCGGACCAGGCATCATACTCTATGTAATACTTGGATTGGTATTCCACCTGTTCTCCTTTATAGGCACCCTGGTTCTTGTGGCAGTGCTCCTGATCCTTGTAGTTGCAACATCCTCCATCTCATTTATCATTTCCGGTGCAATAGGTCATGTGAGGAATGTATGGGGTATCGCTGCCATACTTTCAGTAATCATGACCATACTTCCTCCCACGTTTTATCCGTACACTTACATCCCGAGTTTCTACCTTTACATCCTTTCCGTATCGCCTGTCACGCCTGCTGCTGTTCTGGTTCAGGGCTACTTCGGGCTTTCACCGGTCATGCCTGTAATGTGGTTGATTCTGTTTATTGATCTGGCAGTTTTCTACATCGCAGCCCGCAAACTGACAAGATGGAGAGAGGGATGATCCAATGAAAGGACTTTACCAGATCGGTATACCTTATTGATTCATAACACTCTAAATTCGCCTTGTTCAACATGAAGATTATTGGGAGAAATATTTAAATCAGGACAGCCCATTGAAGTTCGTGACTAAGATTTGCCCGAATTGTGGGCAGGAAAACCTTGACACATTTCTTTTCTGCAAAAACTGTGGTGCAAGCCTTGCCAAGGCTACAGTCAAGGAAGATAAAAAGAAGGATGAGGTGAAACCTACAACAGAGAACAGGAAATCATCGTTCAACTTTTCAGTGATCCTGATAATAGGCGCAGCTGCAATGGCTGTCGGCTTCATGATTCAGAGTATAGCTCAGATTATACTTTTCACCGGGGAGATGTATGATCATCCCGTATATTCACCCGCGATAGTTTCTCTGGGTGCAGGAATCGCTTCCTCTCTCGTCTTCATCATAATTTCCGTGTATCTAATGTTCATCGCACTCAGGTACACTCTCCCGGAAAAACTTGGTAATATTTCCATCCTGATTTTCCTCATGCTGGTACTCATGGGAATCTCTTTCGTTATGTCGGGACAGCCTGTCTCAGGTTTCGATCTCTTTGCGGCAGGAAGCCTGGTATTCGTGGCTGCACTGGTAGACATGTTCGATTCCCAGGAGGCAAAAGTTTCATCCAGAATGATCGCAATCGTGGGAAGTGTGTTCGCCTTCCTGGCGTTTTATGCAAACCCTTTTTCCCTGACTCCCTCTTCAATACTGCTTGTTGTGCTTCAATCGGAATCTGTTCCAGTGTTTCTATTTGAGGTGTTCGGATTTTTCGGTTCTTATGGATTCATATCGATCGCTGCGATTCTCATAGCCCTTGTCTCTTCTGCATTTTATGTCCTTGTTAAAGGTAGCCTGCAGAGAAGAATGGCTGAATTGTTTCTTTTGCTTTCGTCGCTGCTGTTTGCTTCCGGTATTCTCGTGACCGGTTACCTCATCACGTCGAACAGCGCGCTCATTTCATCGGTTTCACTTTCTGTTGCGCTACCCCTGCCAACAATGTCAATTTACGTTGGACTTTTCTCCGCACTTACAATAGCTGTTGGATGGATATTCATTGCCGCTTCAATTCTTATACTCGTCTCTATCTCTGTGAACATTCTAGAAACCATGGGGGAGGTATTTTCAGCCAGCAATTAGGCGCAATTGTTTTTAATCAACCAGGCAATTAACTATTATGAACAGACCAAAAATTTCTCTTATAGGAGCTGGAAATGTTGGCGCTACTGTGGCGCAGTTTATGGCGCTCAAGGAGCTTGGTGACCTCTATCTCTTTGATGTTGTTGACGGAGTGCCTGAGGGAAAGGGACTGGACATAGCAGAAGGAAGCCCTCACTGGGGAACGGACTCAAGGATAGTTGGTTTCACAACAAAGGATGATTCTGTCTATGCAAACCTCAAGGGTTCGGAACTCATAGTGGTCACTGCAGGACTTGCCAGAAAGCCCGGAATGAGCAGGGATGATCTGCTCGGGAAGAACGTGGAAATAATCTCAGGCGTCGCAAAGCAGATCAAGAAATATGCTCCTGATGCCGTTGTTATAGTAGTGACAAACCCGGCTGACATAATGGCATACGCACTGCAGAAAGTCTCTGGAATAAAGCCGGAAAAGATAATGGGTCTTGGAGGTTCGCTGGACAGTTCAAGGTTCAGGACATTTTTGGCGATGGAACTTAATGTGTCAGTGGAGGATGTGAATGCATTCGTAATCGGCGGCCACGGTGACGACATGGTACCGTTCATAAGATACTCCAATGTAGCAGGAATACCGATTGAGAAGCTTCTGAGCAAGGAGAAAATTGATGCAATAGTCAACAGAACCAGGGGCGGCGGTGGAGAGATTGTGAATTACCTCAAGACAGGAAGCGCATATTTCGCACCCGGAGTATCAATCACGGCAATGGCAGAATCAGTGATAAAGGACAAGAAAAGAGTAATCCCAAGCGCAGCTTACCTCACCGGAAGCCATGCCAAGCACTACGGTGCAGATAACATATTCATAGGTCTCCCAGTGAAGATAGGAAAGGACGGTATAGAGCAGATATACGACCTTGATTTCACACCTGAGGAAATGGTGCTCTGGAAGAACACAACAAAGTCAGTGATAGAAAACTGCAGAAAAGTGGACGAGTTTTTGGCGAAAGGCCATTAACCCACTCTTTTTTTCAAATAATCCCTGTAAAATTTTGGATATTCTGCATACTTAATTGGGTCGACAAGGCCTGCCTCCATGAACCCTTTCAATCGGAGAAGGCACGAGTCGCATTTCCCGCATGCCTCATCATTCCCGTTGTAGCATGAGTAAGTGAGCTGATAGGGAACACCCAGTCTGCTGCCGAGTTTTATTATTTCGGCCTTGCTAAGATACTGCAAAGGAGCCATTATCCTGATGCCCTTCTCATTGCCAATCCTGGTGCCTAGGTTGAGGGATTTTTCCATGGAATTGAAGAATTCGGGTCTGCAGTCAGGATAACCTGAATAGTCAAGTGCGTTGGCCCCAATAACTACTGCATCACAATTGTTTACCTCACATACAGAGAATGCAATCGAGAGGAAAATAGAATTCCTTGCAGGAACATAGGTATTCGGTATTTCCTTCGAAATATCTTCAATATCACGTTCCTCGACCATTGAGTCTGAGGTGAGCGAACTGCCTCCAGTCTGCCTCAGATCGATGTCAAATACGATTCTTTTGACACCATAGAAATCAGCAATCTGCGCACCCTTTTGAAGCTCAATACTGTGTCTTTGCCCATAGCTGAAGCTCAATGCAGTCACATCATAACCAATACTTCTCGCATAAGCCAGTGAGGTCGAGGAATCAAGACCACCGGAAAGCAGTACGATTGCCTTATTCATGGTTAATGGATATCTCCGCGCATGCTCCCATTCCAGGGCCTTCTTCAATGCAGGTTTCCAGTCTTCTTATCTTTGGATATTTTCTAAGTGACTCAGCTATTCTCTGTCCTATATAACTTGACATCTCCTCACTGGAAGAGCTCTGTGCATCCAGCAGAAACACATCTTCCTTTGAAAAAACCATCTTTTTGTGACCATAGGATACTGTGCAGGAAACATCGTCCATTGTATACTCAAGCAGACCGGGCCGTGAGGGAACCAGAACCCTGTGATCCATTGGCGCTATGACCCTGTTTATAATGTTCTTGAGCTCAAGAAAATCTATTAGAAATTCTTTTTCCTGATCTCCGTAAACAGTCACGCTCACAGCGTAATCATGACCATGCAGACGTGAACACTTATCGTGCGAGGGGATGAAATGAGCTGCAGAGAAGCGCAGGTTGGATTCCCAGCCATCAATTCTCAGAAACATATTTTCCAAATGTTTTCTATCTATAATATCCTGCTGAAAGGAGTCAGGCAGTCACTTCAGGGCCGGTCTGGCTTGAGCTCTCTTTTGATTCTGGAGGCAGTAAGGCAGATAAAGTACACAAAATTCATTATCGATCTGGTTTAAGGTTCATTGACTGATTGGTGTCCATTCATATTTAACCTCACTTAAAGAGGTTATCGGGAAACCTGAATAAATCATCCTGGTAATCAAATGTATTTATCATGTAATCGTCTACTGGCACATGATTCTAAACACAAATGAATACCTGGAGTATCAAAAGAAATGTAATTTATTGACGTAACTTTTTTAAAACAAAACATGTTAGAGAAGAATGAATTTATGGGCATTCCTTCTCAGGAGATCCCTTGCGGCTATTGCCACCCTGATGGGAGTGCTGCTTGTTCTTTTTCTTATATTCACCTACATGGGTAACCCCGAACCTTTCTCGACGCACATACCCGTGGAAAACGGTACGATAACATCTTTTTTAGACGCTTTTTTTGTATTTGTCTCTGATGTGCTGACTGGAAACTGGGGAGTGATTTACACCCCTCCTCAAGAAGCGGCCCCCTATAGCGGACCAGTCTCTGGCGCCATTGCACTGTTCTTTCCATTCACCCTTCAGATCGTGCTTATCAGCGTTCCGGTGGCACTTCTGATTTCATTCCCGCTGGGAAGGTACCTCGGTACCCATTATCATGGCAGATTGTCCGGTATTCTGAGAGGATGCGTGATAGCAGCTTATGTTTCTCCTGCATACGTGGTGGGGCTACTGCTTCAAACAGTCTTCGGCAGGGGAGTCCTGTCTGGAAACCCGCTTGGAGTACTCCCGTTTTATGGCTGGTTGTCATCACGTGCGGTTGGATACCCCGTTCCAACGTGGCTTTCCAGTAACGGGCAGTTCCTATCCCAACCCACGCACATGATCCTGCTTGACAGCCTCATACATCTGGATATCCCTATTTTCTGGAACGTACTGGAACACATCATTTTACCGGTTTGTACACTTGTGATTGGGATGGTCGGTGTCGTGACATTACTGCTTGAATCGGGATATGCAGAAAATATGGGACTGGAATACGTAAGAAGTGTCAGGGCAAGAGGAGCATCGGAACGTACCATTGTAATGAAACATGTGAGGAGAAATGCCATACTTCCCCCTCTGGTGTCAGCCACCATAATGGTGGCTTACCTGCTCAGCAACATAGTCATGATGGAGTATGTGTTTTCCTACCCTGGGATAGGCTATTTCCTCATCGAAACCATGATGCTGGGGCAGTACTATCCGGCTATAGTAATAATATTCCTTTTTGCGGCCATAATGATTGTATCCGGTATAGCAGTGGACATTGTCTACTTCATGAAGAACCCGCTTGTCAGGTACTGAATCCCATCAGAACCTTACCCTGGGATCAAGGGTCTCCCTGAGTCCAGTGGAGAACGAGATCAGACTGAGTACAAGGATTACGAGGAATATAATGGGAATAACAACGATCCACCAGTCCCCCTGAAAGAGAAGAAGTGCTGAGTTCACCGGTATATAAGGGCCTGACAGCGGGTTATGGGGTCCATACAGCGCTCCTGCTCCTTGAAATGCTGCAATGAGGCTGCCCATTTCTGGGTAAGGAGCAAGCCCGATGAACTGGCTATAAAAAATGTAATCGATGGCTGAGAGGATTACTATAACAGTTGCCAGGTCAAGTGAGAATCTGGACATGATGGGTGAAATGGCATTGGGAATCACATGTCTGAAAATCACACGAAATTTCGAAGCTCCGGCCGCCCTTGAGGCCTCAATGTACTGGCGGTTCCTTATGTCCAGGGTCATGTTTCTCGCAATGAGGGCATAATAGGACCACATTACGAATACAATCCCAACAACGATCCCGGAAATGGTGAAACTCAGCATCATTCCGAAAATCATAACAGAAATGATCAGAGGAAAGCTGGAAACTATACCTGCAACCGCCAGCATTCCCATTTCCATCTTTCTGGATAGGTATGTGCAGAGCACCCCTGCAATGGTTCCCATAAGCGCGCTTATCCCTGCGATGGGAACAGCGAAAGCAAGGTCTACCGTGATGGATGCAAGAATCGCAGGAAGGATAGGAATTGCATATGCGGTGGTGCCAAAAATATATTCCCACCCCTCAGAGAAAGTTGGTGGAGTCGGAACCGCATCAAGGTTAGCGCTGAAGTTGGTGAAAGAACGGATGCTGAAAGCATTTGTTACACCCATATACTCCGGATACGCCAGGTTTAGGATTGAGACTGTCACAAAGAACAGGATTACGGCTCCCCCAACTCTGGCAGATCGGTTTCTCACCAGGACAGACATTAAATGGGAGGCAGTCGATCCGTTTTCTTGCAATATGCGTATCATTTCCAGCGCAATCTTTCAAGTCTGAACCGTATTTAAATATTGTTAAACAGTTACAGTCCAATAATTCTTCTTAAATATGTGTATTAGTTTGGACCGATAATACACGGCAAGCCTCATCCCCAGCTCCACATGTTAAGGTATATGCCTGTTTTTAACCATTCTCCAGCGCGAATCCATATCATCAATGAAATATTGAGATTTGTTTTGCGTCATATTGTAAAGTCGATATCCCAGAGATATCTGAAAAATCGGAACAGCACAATCTAAGATTTAAATACGTTCCTAAAATCCCTGATCTGGCAAGGGCGCGTGGCCTAGTCTGGATAGGGCAACAGCCTCCTAAGCTGTAGATCAGGGGTCCGAATCCCCTCGCGCCCGTTATGAAACCGAGAAGCAGAGCGTAAAAAACAAAATTTTTGAGAAGAATATCTCCCGTTCCCGCAGACAGAATTATGAAGATTTACTGTTCCATTCGAGGCGCAAGCAGGAATGTCCCGTCTATGTCTCTTCCCACGCCGAACTTGAACGAAATGACCAGCGGATAGTCGTCCTTGAATGAGAGCTTCAGCTCGTCGGTTGTGGTTACAGACTTGATAAATCTGATCAGATACTCTAGAGGATAGGAACTCTTTATCGTGCTCTTGCAGCTGATTTCTTTTAGCATGTCCTTTGGAAGTATCAACTCAGACTCTTCAGTATCAGATACAGACCTGGCCCTGAATGAATCAGGCGTAAGCGTAAGTCTTATTGCATCTGAAACATCCTCTGCGGCCTTTAGACCTTTCTCGAGGTCAGATTTCAACAGTACGACGTAAAATTCCGAACTGATTTGTGGTATCTTCGGGGTAGTAACGGTGCTGGGGTCCAGAAGGTTGAACTTCTTGTTGACAGTTCCTATCTCAAAAAGTAGTTTGTCCTTTTCCTTTGTGATGCTTATCTCATCAGAGTCCCTGGCAACCTTTATGACATTCTTGAGTCTCTCAACGTCAATCGCTATCTCTTCATCAGCATCAATGCTGTATTCCTTGAAGGATTCCCTCGGAATATCAATATTGATCATGGCTACATGCGCTGGATCTACCGCCCTTATATTGATTCCCTTCGATTCGAGTTTAAGTTTTACTTCCGTTATTACAGTATTAAGCAGGTCAGTGATTTCTTTCAGATTTTTAACAGACATTCCTATTCTTGTCATAGTTCTCAACCATTCTTGAATTAATCTCCCAGATAATCAGCTAGAGAATAGATAATACTTTCCTCTTATTGTTCTGATAAACTCTTATGGTCATGAACCCACCGAAAAGTTAAGATTGAAAAACATATAAAGAAGTATGAATAACGAGAAAACAAACGGGCTCCTGAGGTTAGTGGCCCTGCTAATAATTCTTCTTGCAGCTGTCCTGATTGCAGTATACATGGTGACAACTGTTTACCACATAATCCCGCAGAATTTCAGTTCATTCGTGGATGCGATTTTCATTGCTATATTAATCTACATAATCCTCAAGATCGTAGTAAACATGTTGAGGCGCTTTCTTGGAAAGTACCTTGAATATTCGTCCATACATCCCATAATATTCATAGTGAATCTGATTGGATACTTTGTAATAGGCATAGCAGTTCTGGCCGATCTCGGTGTTGACGTATCTTCGGTAATTCTCGGTGGTTCTTTGCTTTCGGTCGTGATTGGACTCGCCGCACAGAGCGTCCTTTCCAATCAGTTTGCCGGAATATTCCTTACCGTTGTGAGGCCTTTCAAGGTGGGCGACACAGTCACAATCAACACATGGCAGTACGGTGGAACCTTCCCAACTCTTTTTCCCAAATATTTCTCTACCGACAGAATTGAGGCCACGGCATATACAGGAATAATCAGGGATATTTCTATCAACTACACCGTTCTTGAGTCGGCAAGCGGGGATATAGTTAAGATGCCAAACTCTGTGGTGATTCAGGGTGCACTGATTGTCCGGAAGTCAGGTATAAATGTGCAGGCAAGATATGAGGTTCCAAAGTACATATCATTTACAAGCATTAACGAATTGATCTCTTCAAAGATAGGGAGTTTACCTGGTGCAAAAGATAAACCGGTATTGCGGATTGACGAAACCACCATGAACAGTTACATCCTGTTAGTTAACTGCAAGTTTGAAGGGACAGATGCAGATACAAAAAGAAGCGATATACTGAAAGTCCTCTTGGATACAATAGAGCCAATGAAATCATCAGCCCAGTAAGATTAATAAACCATTTTAGCTCATATTAGCCTTGGGGCTATAAACGGTAAAGCACAAAAAACATCCTGTAAACGACAGGTTCTTGTGTTTATCCGATATAATTGTTTTTAAGGAGCCACTGATAATTTGCATGAGGATATGGGCATAACAATATATCTGTCGACGCCAGTATTTTTATCCGTCGTCAGGAAAATGTAGGCTCCCTGGTCAACGCCCTTTAACACTCCGTCAAAACTCATGTCTGGAATGAGGTTCTCCTGTCCCTGTCCTATGAACCATACTCTCACTTTGTGATCCGTTAGATCCGCAAGATTCATGATTCTTCATTATTGAAACTGATTTAACATTTGCGCGCGATAATGCAGTTTCCACAAACAGAAGTAAAATCCCGTAATTTTCTTTCCGATTCACTTTTGATAAAATACAGTTACGCGTGTTAACGTGACTGAAGGCAACACATAACCAAATGTTAGCAGATGGAAAGTATTCCATACCCTTACTGTCATGACCTCAGTGATGGATCAAACAGATCCCTGAGGCCGTCACCAAGAAGGTTTGTGCCAACTATAAAAAAGAGAAGAAACAGACCAGGGAAGAAGAAAGCCCACCAGACACCCGTGAACAGGTAACCGTTCGCCGCTCCCACTGCAATGAGATTCCCGAGTTCAGGCGCAAAGATCAGGCCATTTAAAAAGAATGAATTCAGGAAAAACAGTGTTGTGTAGAGCAGTACAACAGTGCCGAGGTCAAGTGACATCTGTATAAGCGCAGGTGGGAGAGAGTTGGGCAGTACGTGGACAAATGCGTTTCTGATCGTCCCGGACCCGGATGCCCTGGCAGCCTCAACGTAGTTCAGGTTCTTAGTGGATAATGCGACGCTCCTTGTGATTCTCGCATAGAATGGCCACATTACCACAATAAGCGCATAAACGAAATAATTAACTGAATCCCCCAGCGCAACTGTCACAACAAGTGCAAAAACTATGAGCGGAAGGCTTAGAAATATATCGGTGATTCTCATAATTATTTCGTCCAGCACGCCTCCCATGTATCCAGAAAACACTCCCACAACTATTCCTATCGTGGAGGAGACAAGTACGACAAACGTAGCATTGGTCAGATCGTATTTCAATGCCCCCAGCATGACAGGCAGAAGTGGAATATTGAATTCTGTGGCTCCAAGAATATACTGCCAACCATGCATGAATCCTGGTGCGGTCGGGTTTGATACTATCCCCAGTCCCCCATAAGTGGCGGCAAACTGGTAGATTGTCTGATCATTGGGTACACCAAGATACCCTGGATATACATAATCGAGTACGGTGAAAAAATAAAAGAACACGGTGATTATGGCTCCAGCCATGCCTGCCCTGTTTCTGATGAAAGCATGAAAGTTAAATTTGAAGTTATCTACCACCGGATGATACTTCCTGTTTACCCAAGTTGAATCTATTCCCGCGTAGTTACTGTTCACGCTCATGGCACACCGGTTCTACTATAATAATAGAAGTGAATAGATTATACTTTTGTAGATACAGCCTTGAACTGTTACGCATCAAAAAATAAAAAATATGGTAAAAATTTGAGGAAAATTAGAGTCCTGCGTAGTAATCCTCGTTGTAAGGCTCCGGTTTCAGTCCTTTCCTTTCCCTTATCTTTGCAACAACCTCTTTCTGGAGTTCAGGAGGCACTCTTTGGTAACCGGCATTTTCGGAGTTCCATAAGACCTTGCCACCAGTCGCGCTTCTGATGGCTGATGCAAAGCCAAACATCCCTGCAACCGGGACCTTTGCGTTAATGATCATCTCATCGCCTTCCTGTGTCATTTCCTCTACAACTCCTCTTCTCTGCTGTATTTCGTTTGTCACTGATCCCATTATTTCTATTGGGACATTTATGTACACTTTCTGGACTGGTTCAAGAAGTATTCTCTTTGCCTGGCACATTGCACCGTATATTGAGTTTCTTCCAGCTGGAATTACCTGGGCGGGTCCTCTGTGGATGCTGTCTTCGTGAAGTTTTGCATCATAAAGACTTGCCTTTATTCCAAAGACTCGCTCGTTTGCAAGAGGTCCTCTTGCAATAACCTCCTTGAACGAATCCATCAGCAGTTCCATGGTTTCATCAAGGTACTGGATACCCTTTGTCACATCCAGCATCATGTTCATGCCCTCCACCATTTCGAGGCCGCGTGCCTCTTCTCTGGTGAACCCGGCGTTCTGAAGCATCTCAATGACAGCTTTTTTGTCCTTGAACTTGGACCCCTGCGGGATCTTGTTCTCTCTTATAAGTTGAATAGCCTCCTCGGAAAGCGGTTCAACCTTGAAATAAAACTTGTTGTGCTTGTTGGGTGACTTTCCTTCGAATGGACCGCCAGTCTTTTCTACGGTCTCTCTGTATACCACTATAGGATCAGAAGTCTGCACCTCAACCTTGTAGTCGTTCCTTATCCTGTAAAGAGTGACTTCAAGATGCAATTCTCCCATTCCGGATATGAGATGTTCACCAGTCTCCTGGTTTATATCTACCTGAATGGACGGGTCTGCCTTTGATACGCTCCTCAAGACATCGACAAGCTTCGGGAGATCAGCAGTGTGTTTTGCTTCTATGGCAAGAGTCACAACAGGCTCAGTGTAATGTACCATGGGTTCGAAAGGATCCATGTCAGGAATGGAAGAGACTGTAGACCCTGCTATGGCAGCTTTCAGTCCGACTACTGCAGCAATGTTCCCGGAATCAATCTCATCCACCTGTATCCTGTCGGGACCAACCATCAGTGAAAGCAGCTGTACCTTGAATTTGGTATTTCCGGCACCATTGATGTACAGTTCTGTTGTGACTCTTGCCATAGAA
>JAJZOM010000251.1 GCA_021811505.1 Thermoplasmata archaeon
TATGGGTACCAATAACAGAAGTTTTGCGAAATATTTACCTGTAAACATACAAGTAAAAGTATTTAAATAAGCGAATGTAGTCTGATATGTATGATCAAGGAGCGTTTCCATAAGATAAGGGACGAATTCCATGATGAAGCAAAAAGAATTAAGGGAATAATTGAAGAAGAATTCTCGGAAATCGAACAGAAACAACAACCCTCGAAGGAAAAAGCCGATAAAAACTAATCCCCATTCCTAGGTGTATCCTAAATGCGGCTTTGCTGAGAAGTGCTCGTAGCCGGTTTCATGTATCGGCGACCAGCGTTTACCATCATAAATCATATTATTTCCCTCCCATGCCTCACCTATGAATGCGACCCTGACTTTCTCAGATTCCATAGAATCCATAAAATCTTTGTAATTATTGTTGTCTATGGAGAAAAACAGTTCATAATCCCCACCAAACTGGCATATAATTTCTGTTGCGTTTCTTCCAGAAATTTCTGAGGCTTTCTTCACGTAGTTATTCGCAGGGAGTTCGTCTTCAACGATTTTGAATCCAATGCCGTAATCGGATTTCATCTGGTGAATGCTTGAGAATAAGCCATCCGAGAGGTCCATCATGAATTTTCCACCGTGTTCGCTTATGATCTGGGCTTCACGTATCCTCGGAGTAATATTCATCATCAACTCAATTCCCAGACTCTGTTTGTACTTCGACTTGTAGAAAACGTAACCGGAAGCGCTTTTTCCTAGGTTATTAGTAACTCCTACAATCTGCCCTTTTGCAATATGCTTCCGTTGTCTTACCAGTTCTTTTTTCTGGTGGCCAAGGACAGTCCCGCTGATAACGAGTTCAGATCCCTCTTTCGTGTCTCCGCCAAGTAAATCGGCATTTTGAGCCTTAAGGGCACCGGATATTCCTGAAACAATTTCCTTGAAGAAACTTTCATCCGTATCGGGACTGACAAGATACGAGACGAGCATTCCAGTGGGTTTGCCAGCCATGGCAGCAATATCGCTGAGATTAAGGTTGGCAAGGAATCTACCTATCTGTAACGCGGTGGCTCCCTTTGGAATGTGGGTACTTTCTCTGATTATGTCTGTGGAGAGGAGCAGGTATTCATCCCCGTTTTCTACAAGTGCACAATCATCCTTCTCAGCGGATATACTGAACTCCCTGAACAGATTGTCAATTATTTTCCTCTCTCCAAGATCTCCCAGCTTCAAGATACTTCAGTAAAGTGATCCGCTTCATACATTCTAATGTTTCACTCAAGTTTTTTTAATTGTGTCTTATCATGTCTGGATAGATGTCAAGAAAAGATCAGATTGAAGAGATGTTTCTCGAAATTGTTCAGGGAAAGCCATACACCGGTAAACCAATACCGCTTAACAGACTCAGCATAGGTGGCCTGGCCTATAGCGTGGAACAGGAAATAAAGAGAAAACTCGGGGAAAAAGAGGAAACGCTCAAGGATAAACTGAACATGTTCAGGGGAACAGCACTTCACAACCATGTTCAATACCTGGTCAAGAACCAGGGATACATATCGGAGTACAGATTATATTACTCCATTCCACACAGGTGGCATTACATGGGATTTGAAAACATCAACCTTGTTGGCGTCATCGATTTATTGCACGAATCGAAAAGGGAGATCATTGAACTGAAGAGTTCAACCTCTTCTGACAAGATTGAAGATTATCACAAGATCCAACTGGCTTCATACATGAAAATGCTTCAGGAAAAGACGGGCCATGAGTACAGTGGCATTGTCGTCAAGTTCGGGGGAACTGCCATAGCGGCTGAAGAAGTATCAGGAGAAGACATTCCAAACTACTGGGCCACTGTGGTAAGGAGAGCAATCGAGGTTGCTGACAGGCTTGATCAGGTTATGGAGGAGAGGGATATATCCAACCTCTCAAACGATAAACCTGAAAATGGCGGAAATGCAGGACTTTACGGTTTCGGCAACTCAGATCACAACTGACGCATCCGAGATTCTACCAATCAATTTCTCATAGTCAGGCTGGAAAAGATTCACTTTTTCAGCATCCAGAATCTCGAAATAATTACTCTTGTCAGCGGCGTTATAATATTGTTCCAGGCCGGAAAAATCCTGGCTCAATGAACCATCGTAGATAAGCTGCAGTAGTTCAGGGTCCGGATGATCGTTGTGTATCCCTCTCTCTTTATTTCCACCTGTAGGGTATGAGACAACCTGATACCCGAATTTCCTCGCATCAAGAAGAATCCTTGCAAGGCTCCAGAGTCTCGGAAGTCTGTACAACCCCTTCTTCCACAGGTGCTCAACCATTGTGTTTCTCTGGATATTCATTGGATTCACTGATATGTCAGTGGAATATTTTCCGCTCTTTTCTATGGAATCAAGTGTGTCGGCAATCGATGCTTCCTCGGAGAGAAACAGGGGCTTGAAGAGCAGGTATGTTCTCAGTTCGAAATTCAATTTCTTTATTACTTCGGCCGCTGAGACAAACTTTGCAAAAGTGCTTCCCTTGTTGATAGAATCTTTCATTATCCGGTCATTGGCACTCTCCAGGCCAATGGCAATTCTTATGGGAATACCGTAGTCGCGAAGGTATCCGATATTGCTTTCCGTGATATACTCCGTCCGCGATTCGATCAGGAGTTTATC
>JAJZOM010000137.1 GCA_021811505.1 Thermoplasmata archaeon
GTCATAACCGGATCCTGCCAGTTGTAGTGCTATTGCCTTTCCGATACCGCGATTTCCACCTGTCACCAATACGGTTCCGGTTTGTTTAATCTGACCCATGATCACGTAAATAGGTTTTCCATAAAATTTCTTTCCTCGAAATCATAAAATTGAAAACTGATCGCAAAAAAAACAAAGGTTATGAGGGATGAATCATTATTTCACACGACTGCTATGGCGAGACTGGTTGAACATAAAAGAAACAGACCATATGTTGTAAAGGTTGGCGGAGAAGATGCGTACATATGTGGATGTGGACTCTCCGGGAAAAAGCCATTTTGTGATGGAACACACAAGAAAACTCTGGACGAGAAGGATCAGCTCTATATATATGATGAAAAAGGAAACAGGGTGGGCATAACTTCGTTCTACGACAACGAATAAAGGCAGGATTCCTATTTTCCGGATTCCAGCAATGCCTTCATTGCCTCCTGAACATGTTTTCTGGGGGCAAACTGTGAATTATAAACATGAATTATTTTTCCGGATCTTGAGATAACGTATGTCACTCTGGGCGGAACAATTCTGCCTTTCACATCGTACAGGAGCCGTATATTCTGATCCTCATCACTAATGAGAATAAATTTGAGTGATCTATGTTCTCTGAATTTACGGTGTGATTCAATAGAATCGGAACTGATGCCTACTACTTCGGCGTTAAGTTTTTTGAGTTCATCCCAGTTATCCCTGAAACTGCAGGCTTCAGCAGAGCATCCCGGAGTTTCATCCTTTGGATAAAAATAGAGGATTACATCCTTTTCTCTCAAAGTATCAGACAGTTTGAACTTCAAACCGGTATCTGTGATCCCTTCAAAGTCAGGTGCCTGACTTCCAATTTTTAGTACCATACTTATTGGAATTGATACATCAATATAAACTCGTACAGGAGTCATCAATCACAGTAAAAAATATTTTTGGCATAAAAAACGCGAATATCATATAAACTGTTTAGAATCAGGTATTTAGCAGCAATCAAATTAACCCTATTTTTCGTTCTTTTCGACCTCGGCCCACTTCTTTTCAAGAGAGGCCTTGAGATTCATTATCTTTGTCATGTTATCTTCTTTCTTTCTTAGTTCTTCAGGTACCCTCATACCCTCTTCGACGTCATACCTGAAATTAATAATTGAAGACTGACTGATTTTGTATTTCTTTGACAGATCTGCGATCCGACCGTCAATGGAACTAAGGACGTGTTTCATCACGCCATATTCCAGAGAATCCTGTAGTGCCCTTCTAATCACCTGAACGACAGTTTCGTTCTCACTTCGCAGAAGATTGATTGCCGAAAGCTCATCCTTACCGAGGGTAATGCTGACTTCTTGTTCCTCCTCCATTCCCTCATCTTCGGGTTCCACTTCCTTCGGCTTTTTCAGGGGCATAATTTTACTCATCCTTGTATTCGATAAGGATAATTTTGATTGTTATACTGTATAAAAATGTTAAGGCTGAGAAAAATTACAGGCTATCACGCCTGTGATCTCAGTGCCGCGTCCCTGTATCCCAGGGCATTTGCGTACTGGAAATCCTCAGCAGGAATCCTAATGGTCGCTCCAGGTGCAAGAGTTTCCAGTTTGTTGCCTATTAAACTCGATCCACCACCAACAGGTATAAGGGCAGTAATTCGGTCAAGTTCTTCTCTGAGATTCTCCCTCAGCTTGTCAAGGATCTTTGCGGCAAGGTTATTTAGAATAGGTTCAGAAACAGCGGGGCCACCGACTTCTCTTTGCTTGAATACCACGACTTGGCTGATTGCTTCCCTGGCAATATCTGTAGGCACTACGAAACCGGTTTCTTTTGCGATGTGCTTGCCTATCCCGGCGACTACGTCACCCACCCCTGCCTGAATACTGAATGACATCTCAACTACTGGTTCCATGTTCTTGAGGTTAACAGTCAGAACATCAGTAGTCCTTGAGCCGATATCCACAACAACTCCGTATCCGTACTGCGTTTTTATCATTCCTTTGTCCAGAAGATACAACGCCGCTCCCACTCCCTGCGGCCTCATTACCATCTTGGAAATCCTGAACGTCCTCGTCTCTCCGGCCAGTGATTTTACGACAAACTCTTTTCCCTGGAGATATTCTCTGGCTGCATTGACTTCATGTTCGAATGTACCGAGAGGAGTTCCGCTGCCTATCGTTATATCTACCGGTTGACCATCTTTACCGGCGCCGCTCACCCAGAGGGCTCCGGCGAGAAGTGGCAACGAGTCCGGGTCAGAGAGTCTTCCATCACCCTGCGGTTCCCTCACACTAGCTCCAGTGGCATTTTCCCCAAAAAAGAACGGTTCGCTGTCATTAATCGTTAGCACGGTAGTTGTTCCACCTATACCCCAATTCTTTGCCTCTGTCGGAGCCCATCTTGAAGGGAACTTCTCTCTAAGTCCATCTGCCCCTACTACTTTCGTATCTCCATATCCCAGATCAACACCTATTGTTATCAAACATATTCACCTTTCTAGCTTAAAGCTAACAGAACGATTCACCGATTTCACATTATTTGTGCCTGAAGCCATCAGGTCCATGGAGCAGGCCTCGCAGCCCAAGCTCACGCTACGCTTTCGTTGCATTGTCGTGTTCTGTTCTAAGCTCAAT
>JAJZOM010000091.1 GCA_021811505.1 Thermoplasmata archaeon
TGAAGCTTCCCGTTCCAAATGCTGCATGTGAATTAAACAATATTTTCTGTCAACCTATGAATTCCCGCTAACAAATGTTAAATATTCCAGACACAATCTAAATTCCTGTAATTATGACTGAAAAAATTGCAGTAATTGGCGGAGGCATAACAGGGTTGTTTACCACACTCTATCTGGCAAATGCCGGACACGATGTTCATCTGTACGAAAGAGGAGACATAGCCTCCGGAACAAGCGGGCACTTTCATGGCATGCTTCACAGCGGCGCCAGATATGCCGTTAATGACGAGATCTCCGCTAGAGAATGCGTAATTGAAAACAGGAATATTTTTAAGATGGCTTCAAATTTTGTGGATGACACAGGAGGATATTTTGTCGCACTTGACAGTGATGAGGCAGAATATGGTTCTGCCTTGTTCAGGAGGTGTATTGATCTCGGTATAGTAACTGAGGAGATCCAGCCTGAAGAATTCCTTAAGCTTGAACCATTTGTGAATCCATCAGTTCAGAAAGTTCTGAAGGTTCCGGACAAGATCATCCATTCTTACGAATTCAGCGTGGCAGTTGCTCTTGAAGCCCTGATGAACGGAGCATCCATTAGCATAAACAGCAATGTTGAAAAAATTAATGTTGAAGCAGGTTCTGTGCGGGGTATCACGGTAAATGACATTCATGGAACCAGAAGAGAGAGTTTTGATTACGTGGTGAACGCTGCTGGACCGTATTCTTCCGGACTGCTTTCCAGATCCGGGCTGGAAACACCGCCACTCATGCCAGCTGTGGGATCCATGGCGGTTTACAACGGCAGATATGTTAATTCCGTGATAAACCGGATGAGGAAACCTTCTGATGGCGATATTTTTCTCCCGTACGGGGAAGTTTCCATACTCGGAACTCTTGCAACTGTTGTTGAAGACCCAGAGGAATTCGAAGTTGATTCCGAAGATATTGAGATGATGGTTGAAGAGGGTAAGGAAATGATCCCGGTGCTCGGCGGGATGAAATACCGCAGGATCTATTCTTCTATACGTCCACTCGTGGACGATAGTTCTAAATCTGCCAGGGAAACGACAAGAAGTTTCAGGATAGTGGATCACACGGCAGATGGACTTGACGGTCTTGTATCCATTGTAGGCGGGAAATTTACAACAGGCAGGCTGATTGGCGATAAGACGGCAGATTATGTTGCCGGAAAATTTGGAAACAGGGATCGTGGTAAAAAGAACATAGACCTTAACAGCACCTATGACAGATTCTCCCGTTCCGGTAAATGCCGATATCCAGAATTACTGAAAATGATTGAAGGCAAGAGGGGGGCGATAGATGAGGAAAGACTGAAGCCCGCACTAAGTTTAATCTTTGCAGCTTCCATCTGCCTTGACTGATATGTTGCTTGAGGGAGAATTTACCGTTAACAGACCAGTGCAGGAAGTAAACAGGTATCTCAGGGATATGGACAGGATTATGACTTGCCTCCCGGGTCTGCAACAGTACACAAGATCCGGAGAAGAATATGTCTGCAGAATCAAACTCGACGTGTCAAAGGCGGAAAATTCATACCTTTCCACCCTCAGCGGCAAACTGGTTGCTAAATACGAAGATTCAACAGAAAATATGGCCAGAATATCCGCAAATGGAAGAATTGCCGGTTCGTCCATCCAGCTGATTATAATTGTGAAAACTTCCCCGGAAGGTGAATCTACATCGGTATCATGGAGCAGTGAAATGGAATTCGGCCTTCTGATAAGGATTATCGGGGAGAGCAAGGTCAGGGAATTATCCACATTCAATATTGAAAAAACTATAGAATGTATTCGGAACCAGATGAAAACTGTTCAGAAGTAAAATTTCAGAACAGCGATAAAAAATTGAAAATTAAAAAATTTAGGAGGAAATTCCCTCCAGTGACCTGTTTTTTGTCTCCTCCCCAAGGAATATGGTTACTAGAAATCCTGACAACCCGACGAAAAACAGCAGAATTTCCATTGGCACGATTCCATAAATATGAAGCGTTATGGGAAAGACCACTGCGGAGATTATCGCTCCAACCCTGCTTATTGCTGTTCCAGCGCCCATTGCGGTTGTCCTCATTCTCGTGGGAAAGAGTTCGCTGACGAATATTCCGGTTGTCTGCCCTGTTCCACCTGCGTTCGCAAAGTAGAATATGGCAAACATCGGGAATAGCAGTAATAGGGGTGCAGGTTTGCCAGTAACCAAAAAGAATAATCCAAGGATAAGCAAAGCCACACCCTGCGCAAGGAACGTGTAAGCCTGCCATTTCTTACGACCAATAATATCAGCTGTAAACACGAATACTACAGTCCCGACGATACCTATCATGTAGAGAAGCAGCGTAAGTTTCAGAGCACTTGAGTATGAAGAAAGTCCGAGCTCCACCATCAGATACACAGTATATATCCCGACACCGTAGAATATCAGATCGTTGAGGAACCATGCAGTGTATGTAAATATCGCTCTTTTCTTGTAATTTATATTCTTAGAGGCATTTGTTTCTTCATAGAGGGTTGATTCTTCCTTGGCGGTCATATGGAATCTCTTTTTGATTTCGGTGATCTCTTTGGCGTCATTCTTCTCATCAGCAAATCGGGGAGTTTCCTCAACCTGCCTTCTC
>JAJZOM010000125.1 GCA_021811505.1 Thermoplasmata archaeon
GCCTCAAGTCAAGAGTGGACGACAGGGAGAAGCTGCAGCTTGACCTGAAACTCGAACAGGAGTGCCACGCTTGGTATTTCCGGTCACTTGTCCAGGCTGGCATCTTCAATGCAAGAAACCGTCCCAGGATTGATCCTGATCCCACCGTCAGGGAATTCCTTGGCGAATCAGATCCTGAAAAGAAAAGAATTCACCGGTATGAAGTGGAACTGACAGACAGGGGGTGGAAGCTTACAGACAGGGCAACATCGGCGACAAAAAGACTGCTGGCAAGCCATATCTCCAGGGACGGATACCTTGTTCCCATTGAGGGCATAACATACCTCACACCGTCCGAATCTGATCTGTATGGCAGATATGCCCTGAAGATCGATTACAGGATGTTTGAGAAGGAATACCTTTCAAGCCCAAAGATCGATGATCTCCCCCTGGAGTATTTTAAACAGTTCTCTCCCATTATAAAGGGAAGTACACAGGAAAAAGAGGAGAGCATCAAGCGTGAGACAAAACAGAAAATGATGCCATTCTACCAGAATCCTCCTGAGATATCGGTTGATGAAGCCAAGACCAGGATAGAGAAACCATTCAGGGGAGGGGACTGATATGGCAGTTAGCAAACACACCCTGAACTGGCTTCGTGTTTTATGTGGAATGAGGCAGATATGTGAAATTGAAGGTTGCAACTCTTTCGCAACGGGATACGTGCACGTTCCAGGTTTCCACAAGGTGCTGTGTGAGGATCATGCACAAACCTTCAGCAATGCAGTCCTCAAAACATACAGGGAGATTTTATCATGACTGACAACTTCCAGTCTGAACCTGATGAAGCATATGTGGACCGTAACCTTGCAGTTCAGGTTTTAGCAATTCTGGCCAAACAGAAAGGTTATCAAATAGGGATCAGGAACCGGGAAGAGGACTGGCCTATACTCTATGTGGATCTTCCCACTGGTCAGGTTTCCTGGCATATACCGAAAGATGAAATTGTCGCATTTTTCCCTGATTACCCTGGTGAATGGGATTCCCATGACTTGAAGGAGAAGCGTGATCGTCTCAGACGATTTCTGGAGATATTGGAATGATGTCTCTATTTTCATTCTCTGACAACTGGATGGACCTCGCAAAGCGATATCCTGAAGAATTCGTCAAAGAAGTGGAAAGGCGTTATGTTCTTGACAGAGACTGGAAGAAATTCATAAAAGGAACAAAGGAAGGTCACAGGGCCGATAAGTCGTTCAACGGGAAAAGAAGCCCAATAAGACCAGGTGAGTGGATTGTCAGGCCATATTCACATTACAGAATTAGAGTAATCTTAAAGGCGATTGAGAGGGGCAGACTGGTAGAGAAGGTGCTGTGATATGCCACAGCACACTTTGTTTGAAAGGTCAGGCCTTACCATCGTTGTAAAGGGGGAGTTGACCAAGGAAGAAATTGAAATCCTGGAACATGAAGTGAAGACCACAATCCTAGACATTCTGAAATTCAGGAAATTTGGAGGCGGGTCAAAATAGAATTTCTCCTTTCCGATAAAGTGCCGGATGAGTGGAAGACCATTATGGAACATCTTTGCCAGTACCCAAATTTTGCTTTTCGTTCCGCAAGGATAGCAGCTCAGCTCAATATCTCACAGGGAAGGGCCGCTTGGATCCTCAGGGAAATGTATGAACAGGGATATCTCGACAGGCGATGCAGAACCAAGGGAAACACTCTGATCTGTTCCTACAGGATCAAGAAGACATTACTTAAAGAAGAATCTGTTTTGGAATTCTGAAAGCTAATCGGAGAAGCGGAAGCTCTATTCCTCCGATTAGCTGGGGTTTCCGTTCCTCCGATTTGCGGAGGAAACTTATAATGGAAACCGCTAAATCAAAGGGAAAAAGGGGCATTGTTGGCCTTGCTGTTGGCATTATTGCAGTTACAATGGCGATATTTCTTTCATCAGTCATCGGTCACAGCTTGGTGTCACTGAACGATCACTCATCAGTGTTAAAAGGGGATACCCAGACTCAGTTCATCTACAATGCCACCGGTGCAGGGATAGCATTTGCCTCAGTGAACGGAACCACAACGTATGACATGCCATTCAATGCAACTGTGAGTTACGTACTGACAAATCTTACCCAGGGAGAATTGAATGATTTTTCAGTCTCTAATCTTACAATTCTTTTTGGATCTCCGGTAACAGGAAATGAAAGTCTTGGGTTCGGCACCAACGAATCAAACTTTCAGCCCTTCCTCAATGTATCGCTGAAAAATGAATCAACGGAATATGTGCAGCTGCAGCCTCAGTACATCACGGGAAATCAATCATCATACCTGATGATAAGGCTGTCAGGCAACACTACTTCCTACAGCTTCAATGTCTTTGCCTACGGGAATAAGCAGTTCTCATTTCTTGGTCCATTTGCCGGTGAACAGATCGGTTACCTGATTTCCGGCATTGTGATCTTTGGAGCTGCCTTCATGGAATCTCCCTGGTTAGACATTGAAATCATGAAAAGAGGTCAGTCAACAGTCAAGACTACAAAGAAGAATAAGAAGGGAGGGAAGTAAAATGGTTCGAAAAATCAGGGGAAAAATCAGATCAACATATGGAAACTGGAGCGTTGGTGCCGTCATAATATCAGCAAT
>JAJZOM010000237.1 GCA_021811505.1 Thermoplasmata archaeon
TTCTGCCGAGGTGGCCCAGCGGTACGGCGCCAGACTTGAGATCTGGTTCCCTTGTGGATCGGGAGTTCGAATCTCTCCCTCGGCGCCATATTATAATTGCTTGATAATTCCGGTCATTTTTTCCAGATGCCACTTACACCTTAGGCAATCTATTTGAACTAAGATGCCCATGACTAGAACAGCATTGTTTTTAAAATGGAGATGAAGACTTGGTTTCAAGGGAAGACAAGATACAGTATCTGGAAACGCAGATAGAGAATGAGAAGCTTGCCGGCTCTGACGGAGCGAACTGTGTAAGCATTGCAAGAAAACAGATAGAACTTTCAAGATTGTACAGAGCCAATGGAAATGTCCAGAAGTCAGACGATGTTCTGAATGACACACTCAAGACCCTGGAAGACCCCATGTGCATAAGGACTAATGAAACTACAAGACTGATAACTGCAATAAGGAATTTCCAGAGCAACCCGAATATGATGAATATGCAGAAAATGCCTGCGCTTTACCGATATATTGGGCTGATTATACTTCTGGTGGGATATGGTGCAATATATCTTACATCGGAATACATAACCCTACCATCGGACTACTTCCTTGTGGGGATACTGGTTGTGTTCGTGCTTAGCATGTGGATCGGTTCTGCGCTCAGAAGGAGATACATCAGGTCGCTGAGAGATAACCAGTCTAACACGATTGAAGGAAACAACGACTCACAGTTCAAGAACCCATAAGCAATTGCCGAATTAAAATTCGACAAATTTTTAAACAAGTAAAATATCAGAACCGCGTGGAAATATACGAAAAAATTGCAGGAGAAATTGCAATTTCTGACAATCCGGGCGAGACGATCAGGAAGTGGAGAGAGGAATTCGGGATAACGCAGCAAGAAATTTCAAGATATCTTGACATTTCACCTTCCGTAATTAACGATTATGAATCAGGCCGGAGAAAATCTCCCGGCGTATTTTCCATAAAGAAGATCGTGTACGCCCTTGTTGACATTGACAAGAAGAGAGGAGGGAATGTCATAAGAAAGTACGTCAGCGGTATGCCCTCTGATGCGCTGATAGACATAAAGGATTACGATCATGATATCATGCTGGACAGGATTGTTCCTCTAATAAAGGGGAAAAATGTCTCTAGCGTGGATCTCAGGCGTGCGGTCAGGGGATATACCATCGTTGATGGCGTTAAGGCAATACTCTCCTTCTCGTATTCTGAATACAGCAAACTCTATGGGTGGTCAAGCCAGAGGATCATATTCTTCACTGAGGTGAAGATGGGCAGGAGCCCCATGATAGCAATAAGGGTTCATCCACTGAAGCCTGCGGCGGTTATCTACATCCAGCCTGACCGGATAGATGAGCTTGCACTTAAGATTGCTGAGATAGAGAACATACCGCTAATCGTAACGGATATGCCACCACAGGACATATCCCGTGTCATGTCTGCGCTCAGGGTTACTACCAGCTAATCATTTATATCGAAATTGGCATGAAGACCTGTTGAAGGGAAGAAAGCTAACCTATGCTCTGGTTTTTTTTGTTGCCGTCCTGGTAATACTTTCTGGGACTCTGTATTATTATAACTCGGGAAAAAAAGTGCTTCCCCTTCAGGGACCGTTCATTTCCATTGAGGCGGTCGGACTTCCGCTTTCCGGACACGGAAGTGCTGCCAATTTCTCTGCCTATGTCTACTTTACAACGGCTAACGCAAGCAGCACCAGTAACGACGTGCTGCTTTACAGCGGTGTATCCACGAATGGCAACATCACCGGGTACCTGAATGATTCATTTTATTCCTTGGCAGATGCCTGGAACTCTCTGCTGCAGTCTGCAAGTGACAATGTATCCTTGTCACTTTACGCCTTTTATGATAGCGTATCTGATGGGAACCTCAGTGTATACAGCTACTACGACAACCTGCCATACAATCCTAATCTCAACAGACCTGTTTCCTTCACCGTGGGGGCACGATTCAACCTTTCCGTGCCGGATCTTGTGATACCTATTCCCAGCAATGCGGGTAACTCGGGATACTTAGAAAAGATGCAGTTCATCAATTCGTCAACCATACAGAATGCCTCCATAGTGCTAGGAAGCTACCTCAATTCCTCTTCTGTCCAGGCACTTGTTTCTCTGGGTTTTGATGCGTCACACTCATCCAACAGCAACCAAATCGCATATGCATCGTTCAGGGGAATAACCTACACTAACGGCTCAAGTTACGCGCAGGAAAGTTCAAATGATTCCTTTTCCGGCGGTACTTTTAACCTTAGCAACATACCGCAGAATATAGAAATAAACTCAGTGTTAAGCCTTGGACTTCTGGATTTGCACATCTCCAACTTTTACCTATATTCGGGATACGTAAAAAACGGGAATTTCACTAAAGTAGCCACGAATTATCAGACCACTATGAAGGTTTCCTCGGCAAACAGTACCATGAAAGTTTTTCAAACCGACATTGAAAATCATACTTTCTTCCCCTATTTCAACAAGTTCTTTAGCAAATACACGACCAATGTGACCAGAGGGTTGAAGCCCAATACCGGTGGCGGTTCCGGTACAGCTTCGTTTAACGATCTCAACTGGACTTATGTAAACAGTAGCCTGAACAGA
>JAJZOM010000196.1 GCA_021811505.1 Thermoplasmata archaeon
GGTCCAAATCCGGGCAGCCCCATCTGTTCTATGTCCGGATTCATGCATTTTGACCAATTGCATCATTTTTCCACTTCCTTGCAATATAATTGTCCGAGCGATTTATCGACTGTCCGGACAAAATTAGAAATTGTTTTTAGGCAAAGGAATCATGTAGAATTGTGTCAAAATATGTCATCGACTACGATGCCCAGGCTGATGCCGCTTACATAAAGATAAGTGGCGGCAAGATAGAGGAATCTATTGAGGTGAATGAAGGGCTCATTATCGACATAAACAAGAAAGGGCAACTCATAGGAGTGGAGATCTTGAACTTCTCAAGTACTAAATTGAGTATTAATGAGTTGCTGACCAGACAGTTTGAAAATCTGGTTTCCGTGGTTAAATGATCGTAATCTACTCCAAACACGCTGAAAGGAGGATGGAGGAAAGAGGAATTTCAAGAACAATAGTAGAAGCTGTTATAGGAAATCCAGATACGAAAGAAACACAATCTAACCAGAAGAGAGCAGTCAAAATTGTAGATGGGAAAGCTATCATCGTGATATACAGAGAAACAGACGGTCTTAAGTTCATTATTACCGCTTTTGCTTCTTCCAGGACAAAAAGATACGTCTCAGAATCCTAAGCCTAGATGTGATCTACCTTCTTATCCCAGTAATGGCATCTTTCAGTTGACTAACATAAACCATCAATGAAGGGACAGAGTACCCAATATGGTTAGAAAATCACGTATTCGGGCAGCCCCATCTGTTCTGTTTCCGGATTCATGCATTTTGACCAATTGCATCATTTTTCCACCTCTTTGAGAGAACAGTCACTCTCCTGTGATTCTTCATTCTTCCGGCTTGTTTATGCCTGTTAAAACCTGATACACACAGTGAAAAGGTTTTTATTCTGTCTGACGTAAATGCTGATATGTCCAAACAAGCCCTGGAAAACGTCACCAACTCCCTGAAAGGAAACAAGGAGATTCTGATGAAAAAGAAAATAGTCTCACTTGGAAAGAACTACACCGTCATGAATAGCTCCCATAACCCCCTGTGTTATGTCAGGCTGAACTGGGGCTCCAACGTTGGAGGAGCACTGGTATCCAATTATATGGGCAAGTGGGCGGGAAGAATGATGAACTACACCTACACCGTGAATGATGAAAGCAATCAGACTGCCCTCGAGATCAAGAAAGGCGGCGGATCATGGAGTTCCAATTTTGATGTAAGAGAGCCGGAATCAGGAGAGCATATTGGTATAATTCAGTTTAAGCGCAGTTTCCTGATTGGCGGAATGAGGGCCAGATGGGTTGATCCAAAAACCGAACAGGTGCTGATAACAACGCAGGGGAACGTAATAAGAAGAAAATACAGAATGATGGATGGATCCGGAAGAGAGATAGCAAAAGTCAGGCATAAGATTGCTGCTGTGAGGGATGTGTGGAAACTTGAGGTATTTTCAGGGAACGAGAATCTCCACGCAGTGATTTTTGCCACAGTCCTTGACTTCGAAAAGGAGATGTGAGGGCTCTCGGGTAGAGTTTACATCGTACGTCTTTTTCAGACTGTTTTTAGCCTTCGTTCCTTCCCACCGGTAACATACCTTTGGAACCTGCATATCTAAGGTTCTGGAGTGCGTGAAACTCTGCGCCACCTGTGGTTTCCTCTCATTTCTGAAAATGTATGAAACCTGATTTTTACATCTTTCAGTGTACATGAAAAGATTATTCCCTTGCATCTTTATTTCTACCTGCACATGAGCAGCGATCGAGAAAAAAGGAAGAAATTAAGGAGTTTTGTCAGGAAGGTTATCAATTCCGGTCTCGACATCAGGCTGGAAGATGCAAAAAAGGTCGTTTCCATAGGTAAGGAGTGTTTGCCAATTCTATCTGAATTTCTCAGGGACGAGAAAAACTGGGAGACTATGGCAAAAGACCCGAATAACATTTCACCATTGATCGCCTTCTGTCTTATAGGCGCGATCGGCGCACCAGAAGGTCTTGACGATATTACCTACTCAGTCAGAAAGCACATGGACGATCTGGATCCTGTGGAGGGATTCATCTCTTCTGTAATGGCATCATGCGCTGATGGCAGGTCGGAAACCCTTCTGGATATCGCTTTAAACCCGGAACTTGATAATATTGAAAGGATGACATGTTTGGAAGCTCTCGTAGATCTGAGCTTTCTTAACCCTGATTCCAAAAGTAGAATAGAAACCAGAATGGTCGAGTATCTCAATGGACCTTCGGTAGACCCGGAGATGAAAGGAATTGTAGTGTCAAGCCTTACAGACATGAACTCCATTGCCTATCTTCCCGAGATTGAAAAGGCATTCAGCCAGAAACAGATCGATGAAAAAGTTATAACTTTGGATTTTGTGAATAGGGAATTTGCAGATGAAAACCGCCGTGATCACCTGAAAGAGATGTATCAGCCGCCGCTGTCATTTTTCGAACCCTCTTACATTCAGTCGCTGGTGAGTGAGGAGGAGGAAGACTTGGACTATGAATCGCAAATCTCAGAAGAAATTGCTGAATTGAGAAAAAATTTCGATAGAATGTTCCGGAAGACTGGAAAGAACGAACCGTGCCCATGTTACAGCGGAAAGAAGTTCAAGGATTGCTGTCTTCCATTGATTGACGAGAGGAAAAGAATAGATCCCATTGAGGATCACCTCAGAAACGTTATCATGGAATATGTTGACGATCCGCATAACAAGAAAAGCAGAGAAGAAGGGATCGAACATTTTGATTTCGGTGATATGATTGTCATGGAGAATGAAGTGCAACTGCTAATGGACTGGTATGTCCATGACTTTATTCCTTCTGGTCAGGTCAATAGCGTTATTGAAGATGTCATAGTGAAAAAAAGAAAGGATATCACTGAAAATGAAGTGAGAATATTACAATCTTGGTCAGAATCGGTTTTCAATCTCTACACCGTAATTTCAATCAAGAAAGGGATTGGGTACACCGTCGAGGATCTGTATCTGAACCCCGGAAAAAAGATATTCGTGGCTGACGTGAGTTCCTCGCTCCTCTTAAGGAAGTATGAACTCCTGTTTGTAAGAGTGTACGATTTTGGGGTGATCAACCGGTTCGCAGGAGGCGTAGTTAACGCCCCCTATTCCCTGAAGCATAGTTTCATAACCATACTCAATGACTCCTATGACAGGTACCTCAAGAGGCATGGGTATTCTACTGATTCCGGAGACCGTGAGACAAAGAGGAAATTTTTGAAAGAGGAGAGCCGAAACCTGATCTTTGCCTTCATTGAATCAAAGAAAATGTGGGGCAACAAGAGACTGGTTACTCCCGAAGGGCATGATGTTAAGTTTTGCAACGGTGTTTTTCAGTTGAAAAGCGAGCGAATGGCGATAAAATTGATCTCGTCTAACAATTCCTTCCTGAGGAGTGATGACGAGAGAAAAATTTTCTTCAACTGGATAGATGCAGGGTCGCGTATCAGCAGGAGCCCCCCTTCTAGCCGTGGGGAAGGGAAGCAGGAACTGATGATCGAAAATAAAGTACTTATTCCCGGGTCCGAAGATCCAAAATTCAAGGATGGTGTCACAATATACGGGAACGTTGAGATAAATGCCGGTACATTAATAATTAGTACGGTTTCAGAGGAAAGATATGCTGCCCTGAAGGCACTCTTGTATGAAGTCCTTGGAGAACAGATAGTTAAGAACCTGATGGAGAAATTCACCGAACCCGAAGATAAGGAAACTGATTTGGATGAACCGCTGGAAGATGAGGGGGATGAACCTGAATCCGCTGCATCGGAAGAAGATTCTGAATGGCCAAGTAATGAAAAAGTTCGTGAGGCTTTAGAAAAGGAGATGATCTTGATGAATTATTCCCGAAAGTGGCTGGACGAGAAAATTCCTGCCCTGGAAGGAAAAACCCCGCGGGAAGCTTCAAAGGACCCTAACCTGAAGGAGAAGCTGAGAGACCTGATCAGAGAATTTGAATACAATAACATTGACAAGACATTTTTTGTCATTCCCATGATAAAAGAAGAACTCGGCATTGAGGAGGATTAGCCTTAATCGAATTAGCTGCGTGACTTCCGGATAAAATGTAATAACTCCGTTCTTGTGGTGATTACGCAGAAGTATTGATTCCAGCGCATTATACATAACGAAATAAGTAGCGCCGCATGTATCCCTCACTCCATGTGACACAGTGTCTTGAGGCTTCCATTCTCTTCAGACCAGAGCAGGAACTGCTTTGCAACCACTTTTATAACTCCCTTCAGGTCAGGAAAATACTGGTTATGTAACCTCAGTTTTTTCAGGAGCTTCCATACCCGCTCTATGGGATTCAGTTTTGGGGAGTATGGCGGGAGAAAGTCAAGAAACAGGAACTGTTTCTGATCCTCAAGCCACTGCTTGAGCAACTTTGCATGATGGTACCTGGCGTTGTCCAGAATGATCTGCATCTTCTTTCCCTTTCCTCTCTTTTTCAGGACGGCCAGGAATCTCATGAAGGTTATGGCGTTGAATACATTTGATACCATTCCAACGAATTCTCCAGTTCTGATATTCACAGCACCGAATACGCTGACACCTTTTCTGGTGGGATACTGCAGTACCGTTGGATCGGCATCTTCCGGTGGAACCCACATGGCCAGGGTGGTTCCATGCTGGTAGAAATGACATTCATCCAGTGACCATATGTCTGTATCTTCTCTCTTCAGGTCCTCAGAGAGTTTTTTTAAAAGCATCCTGTTCATCAGGATCGCCTTTGGCTATGACTCCCCTTGGTTTTCTCCTTCTGAATTCAAGTCTGTGAAAGATCAGCTGGCATGTCCTGACGCCTATTTCCGTGTGGAATTTCTCTGAGATGTGATGCATGAGGAGTTTCCCGTCCCACAGGTTCTGATCATATCCGAATTCTCCAGGATTCTTTCTCAGATCACCGTTGATCTCAGTCATCTGCTGAGGTGTAAGTTTCTGTGGTCTCCCGGTACGTTCTCCCTCTCTTAGACCGTTAAAGCCTTTCTCGTTGAACCTCTTGACCCATCTCTCCACAGTTCTGGGGTCCTCTCCAAATATACCTCCCGCATCGTAGCAGCTCATCCCCTCACTGACGAGCAGAAGGCCATGCAGCCGGTGATCGTACCTTGATTCTTCCGAACGTGATATTTCATTCCGTATCGCCACGGACAGTTCCTTTGCGTTGGTTATTTCAAGCCTTTTCATAGTTATATAATGCATCTGGATATTTAAAAATATCCGGCAGTACTTATTACGTTATGTATAGAATGCGCTACTGTAAAAAGTTAAATCGTCACAATGATTGTTGGTACAACGATGAAGTTGAATAAGCTCATGTTGGCAATTCCCATTCTGGCCCTGTCTGTCTATTTGATATATTCATCGCAGTTTCTTGTCGGGCTGATCCTGTTGATCGTCCCCGGCTACCTCATATACAGGGATGTTAGAGTTTCCGTTGCCAACAGGAATATCTCGAGTATCACATACAATAGCATAGTTGAGAGTGGGTTAGCGAGAATAGACGGGGGTTCCACTAAAATTGACCGGAGCAGATTCACCGAATCAATGGTAAAAATACGGGATATACTTGAGAAACAGCAATTCGTTCCGGAAATAGGGTATGATTCCGTTCATCTTCAGTATAGCAATGAATCCAGTGCATCTGCTGATCTGAAAAGGATCAGGGAACGGGGACTGAACGCTGAGATCATGCAGGATAAATCAGGCTGGAGAGTTAGAATTATATTCTGATGATTTCATTGACTTGATTCGCTGAATGCGGGGTAATTCGGAAAATGTCATGAAAAATCAATACTTTTCGTCCTGAAATTTGCAGGGAGGAAAATCAAGCATTTCCTCGGGAATCTCCCTTAGATTTTCCAAAGGCAAGCACCGGTTTCCAGGTCTCTCTGTTCGGAGTTATGAAAAATGTCTTACCAGGGAAAACCACAATTAATTCATTTTTCCTGTTAAAATGGGCATAATAGGGAATTTCTTTCACCGTCATAAGATTCTCACTGATGGACTTAATCGTGCCCTTGAATCTGCCGTCTTCTACACCAACTCGAAGCATTGTCCATACCCTCCCCTCCTTTCTTCCAAGAATCTGCAGGGAGTCAAGGATAGTCTTGTCTTTCAGGCTTTCTATAATTATAATGCCGTGATAATCCTCAGTCGAATCCTTGTCCATGGTAACTGGTACAGATGGGGAGAATAATAGTTTTACTTATCAGTGAGAGTACTGCGGCAACTTTACTGGAGTCACGTTCATGCCACTGTTCCCTAACTGCTTCAAACAAAACTCAACCATGGAATGTAACCCGCAACTTCGATTCCCGACGCCACCGCTGCAATAATGCCGAAACCAAATATTGCCATACCTGCAATCCGTCCAACCCATCCCATGACTTTATCGCTCAACTTTGTGCGGATCATGCTGATGAAGGTGCTGAGTGTCAGCCACCATAGCATGGACCCGCTGAATACACCTGCAATTATGAAGATCGCTGTATACACAGGATCTGAGGAGGATACAAAACCAATTGAAGCAAATATTGCCACAAAGAGAAGTATAGTCATGGGATTTGTTAATGTCAGGACCAGCGTTGAAAGATAATTCCATTTCAGGTGATTCGTGTTTACGGCTGAGGCACAGACCGCAAACGGTTTACGAACTGTTTTCAGACCAAAGTAGCATAACGCGATTCCTCCGAACATCTGTATCCATATATGATCAGATAACAGCATACCGGAAATCACTGCCAAACCAAAGGCTGCTGCTGCGCCATAGAAAGCATCCGCACTTGCTGCCCCAAGTCCACTGATTATGCCTGCGATCTTCCCGTAGCTAATGTTGCGCTGGATACAGAGGATTCCTATAGGGCCAACTGGTGCCGCTATGGAGAAACCAATCAGAAGCCCCTGCATGAATATGTACGGGAGCGGCACTTAACTTTCCCCGGGATTGTGTGGACCTGAAGATTGCGGATTGTTTGTTTCCTCAAGTTTCAGAGGGATTCGAATTGTTTCCTTCGCAGTACTCAGAACAATGGTCGTACGTGTCCTTAATACTCCAGGTATCCCCTTCATTGCGTCATTTACAACAAAATCAAGATGTTTGTTATCCCTGCACCTTACCTTGAGGAGATAGTCGTCGTCCCCCGCGATATGATGGCATTCCTGAACTTCTTCGAGAATCTTGATGCTTTCCAGAAATCCTGTCCTGTGATGAGGGCGATCTATGTTGACCGCAATGAAGGCAATTACATGGAGGCCCATTGATTCTGCGCTCACATTTGCAGTGAAGCTTTCGATTATCCCGGATTTCTGCAGCTGGTGAACCCTTTCTGCCGCTGCTGGAGCCGATAATCCCAGTTCGTTCCCCAATTCTTTCCAGCTGATTCGTGCGTTATCCATCATTAGCTTAATTATTTTGATATCCAATGTATCAATAGTCATTTACCTATTATTCCAAAGTAATATTTATAAATTACTTAGTAAATATAAGTAAATTCTGGAAATTTCGCACGTATTGAAAATCAGCAGGAAATGAGGCGATGTCTGTTTAATATATTTCTGGTTTTTTTGGATCCAAGAGCCGGGAAATCGGACATAGGATCCGGGGCAACCGGTTAGATCCCTATCCGGATTTGATGCTCTAATTCTGCAATATTTATGACCCTGCCACCGGAACATCTGGCGATAGTGTCATTGAAAGTCGGGAGGAACTTCTGTGATCCCCTGCTTGAATGCACGATGTATACATCACTGGTTTTGCCGAGTTCAGTGGAAAGATCCTCAATTTCCTGCTTCATGTCTCCACTGACCGGCACATTCCCCTTGCCGTCAGTGAGAAACATTGCTATGCCTCTTCCATTTTTCCTGAATTCCTCCGATGACAGGCTGTTTGCAAGCATCAGGGCATGCGATAATGGAGTTTTTCCCCTGATTTCTACAGCATCAATCAGGTTTTCTATGCTCGACAGATTCCTGGAATAGTTTGTTGCGATCTCTCCCGCAGTTCCGGAAAACGTGATGAGTGCAACCCTGCTCCTGGAAATGTAAGCGCTCGTGATCAGGGACCTGGAGATGTTCTTAGCCGCCTGCATTCTCTGGAATACTCCCATTGATCTGCTCGTATCCAGTGCAATTATTATGGGTACTGAACCCCTGGACACGGTATCCCTGAACTGGATGTCCCTGAATGTCAGTTTTTTTCTGCCATTTTTTGCCATGCTGATCATTGAGGAGTAGAAGTCGAATGTGACTCCATCCTTCTGGCCAATGCGCCTGTAGGAATGTGATGTACCGGTCTTTCCGGACAGTTTTACCTCATTCCTTGCATCAATGTTCACTTTCATGTCCTCAGATTCTTTTCTTTCAGGCGAATTCCTGCTTCCCGTATCTCTGTCCTGAGATTCTGATTCCTCTCCCGATGCCGGGCTGTCATCCTGCCTGTCCAGTTCGTTGATCTTATCTTCTATTTCCTGTTCAACGCTTTCCTGCTGTTTCTTCTGATTTTTAAGCCTGTGCCTGAGCGAGAATTTAAGGGCGGTGCGTATGTCTTCGATGCTTACCTCTTTACGTGAAGAAAGGGCTGCAATGGCCCTGGCAACCTTTACTGTAGTGATCATTGACCTGTTGCTCAGGGAATACTTGAGAACGATTGTTGCAATGAATCTGAGCAGCTGAGATCCCACACTGACTTCAGGCAGGATTTTCCTGGCTCTGACAATTCTTTCACTGAGTTCATCTTCTTCCGCCTGAAACTGTGCCATAAATCCTGTATAGTTTGACTCGAATTCCTGAACCCTCCTGACGATTTCCAGAAGTTCATCCTCATTGCCCGGCAGTTCTGCTTCCACTGAAATGCCGAATCTGTCAAGGAATTGCGGCCTCAATTCTCCCTCTTCAGGATTCATGGTGCCGACAAGAATAATTCTGGAAGGATGGATCACCGAGATGCTTTCCCTCTCCACAATGTTAATTCCGGAGGCTGATGCATCCAGGATGGAATCTATTATGTTGTCGTCGAGAAGGTTGACCTCGTCGATATAGAGTATTCCCCGGTTTGCTTCCGCAAGAAGACCCGGATGCAGTTCCAGTTCTCCTCCTTCTATGGCTTTCCTTATACTCAGCGAACCGACCACCCTGTCGAGGGTCGCGCTAACCGGGAGTTCCACAATCCTCATTTTTCTTGAAATTTTATCAATGCTGATACTGCTGGATTTGGTTTTGCAGTCGTCACACATATTTTCATTGTCAAGCGGATCACACCCGAATCTGCACCCTTGCACGATTTCAATCTCCGGAAGTACCGATGCCAGCGCCCTCACTGCAGTAGATTTTGCCACCCCCTTAGGTCCCTTTATCAGCACGCCCCCGATAGTGGGATCAACTGAATTTACGAGAAGAGCAAGCTTCAGGTCATCCTGCCCGACAACAGCGGAAAACGGGAATGTTTTTCTGTTCACTAATTTTCAGCCTCCGATTCAGCACCCGAATAAATTTCATTGAGATTTTCAAGCAGCCCCTCGGCAGGTTTCCATATTCCCCTGTTGGCTGCCTCAATCAGTCTCCCGGTTAACTCCTCGAATGCCCATGGATTCTCCTTCTTGAACCATTCCCTCATATCTCCGTTGATCACGAACTGTTCCGTCACCCTGTCAAATATCCTGTCGTTCACCATTCGTGTGGTGGATGCCCAGCCATAAAGGTGTTCTATCTTCTTCAGCATCTCGGTTGCCCCCCTGTATCCGAAGTTCTTCTGTGAGTCTATCCAGCTCCCGTTCAGAAGCTTTCCGACCGAAGTTCTCTCGATTTCATCCTTCATTGTCCTTATCTTCGGGTTCCCCGGATTGAAAGTGTCCTCAAACATGAGCCTTGGATTCGAACCGGATTTCTTCGATAGGAGATAGAACCCTCCTGCATAGCTGTAATTGCAACTGTCGTCCATTATGTCAATTTCATCGATTTCCCTCTTGTGAACAAGAGTGTCAATATCTCTGGAAACCTCCATAAGTGACGTTTTCGCTTCAATGCCGAACTTGCCCTTTCCGTATGCGTAACCCATCCAGTTGAGGAACACGTCGGCCAGATCTCCTTCAGAAAGCCATTCGCCGGACTCTACAGCGTTGCTTACCCCCGAACCGTATGATCCTGGCCTGGAGGAGAATATCCTGTTTGTGTGCCCGTATTTCTTTGCGTTTTTTACAACAAAATTACTGTCATCAGGTTCATCAAGCCTGGACACCATGGTCACTGCCTCGTCTATCAGTTCCACGAGATTGAACAGGTTGTCCCTTACAATGCCGCTGATCTGGATTACGACATCAATTCTCGGTCGCCCGAGATCGGCAAGAGGTATCGGCCTGACGCCTTTTATCTTCCTTGAACCTTCCTGCCAGATCGGTTCAACTCCGAGAGTGTAAAGCACCTGTGAAACAAGTTCACCGTCCGACCTGAAGACGTCGGTAGACCACAGGACGAAACCTATTGCAGAGGGGTATTTACCCTCCTGATCCAGGTGATCCCTGATTAGCCTGTTGGCAAGAAGCACCCCAATCTGCCAGGCCGAAGTTGTGGGAACCTTGAACGGATCCACGGCATAGAAATTCCTTCCGGTGGGTATTACGTCATACCTGCCCCTGGTCAGGGAACCGGACGGTCCCACTGGAATGAATTTCCCGTCCATGGCAGAGAGCAACCCGTTCATCTCGGAATCCCTTGAAGCAATGATGTTCTTCAGTATCCCTTCCTCAAGTGGTGGCAATGGCTTTTGTTCGTTTATTGCCTCAATGATCCTCACTTGAGCCTTGTCCTTGCCCTCTTTCATGACAAGCGAGGATTCTTCAAATCTCGAAGCTGTGAGAACGTATTCCGCGAGATCTTCGGCACCGGGCAGATCGCCGAAGGAGTGGAGTCCCTTTGAGATTACAGAGTCCTTGAAAAGATTGAGGCGGTGCTCGATTTCATGAGTCCCCTTTTCCGGATTCGAGAAGTCAATGGTCAGACCCATGGATGATGATTTTTCCTTTATTTCCTCGAGTATTATTTCCCTCCTTTGTGGATTCTCCGCCTTTTCAGATTCCTCGTATTCCTCTATGAGGTCTTCCAGTTCTCTGGCTTCTTCAGGCATGTCGTCAAAGGATGTGGGGGGCGTGATATGGTCAAGGAGTACTGCATAACTCCTCCTTTTGGCAGTTATTCCCTCTCCTGGGACGTTTGTGGAGTAAATGTACAGATGAGGCACAGTGCCTATTGACACCTGGGGAGAACAGCCACTGGAAAGTGCGAGGCCCTTGCCGGGAGTGAATTCCAGTGTGCCGTGTGTTCCGACATGGATTATAACGTCTGCCATGAATTTCCTCTCCATCCACTTGTAGAAGGCGATCCAGTAAGGGGTCAAAGGCGTGTGGGAATCATGGATCAGCCTGATGCTGTTTTCATCATCTTTCCATTCAATTCTTTTGGGCTGAATTGCAACCATGACATTTCCGCTTATGAAGCCCGGAATTAGGAATTCGCGCCCATTGAACATATAGGTGCTCTGGCCGGATACGGGAGGAAGCCACCGTTCGATAATCTCCTTTCGTTCTTTTTCTGGAATTTCGGACAGCCATTCATTATACTCATCTATGGTAACATCTCCGACTCTTCCACCCTTAGACTCTATGTCGTTGATTGTGGTCCATCGTCCTTCGGGTACTGCCCTTCTCTCCATTATCTCCTTTATCAGGTCTTTACCAGAGTCAGGAATCGACCCAAGCGAGTAGCCTCGATCAATCATGGCTTTCAGGATATTCACGGAGCTCTGGAGGGTGTCAAGCCCTGTTGCCGTCCCTATGTTTGCTTCCAGATCTTTGTATGATGAGCCGGAGTGCAGTATTATGGCAACCTTCTTTTCACTGTTGGGCTTGTATTTCAGGTCGACCCATCTGTTTACCCTGCTGATGAGGTAAGAGATCTGATCCGTTACGGCCCTCAGCTTCCTGAACTTGAAGCCTTTGTAAGACACTTTCTCTATTACTCCGGTGATTATCGGTTCAATAGTGCCATCCATCTCAGGGAGCATTACGCTCATTATCGTGCTTACAACGTCCATGCCTTCTCCCTGTAGCCATTCGTCATGAGTCTTATAATAGTAAATAAGCCCCTGGAATACTGGAATACCTATACTCTCAAGAAGGCCGGTTCCCTTATTTTTCAGGAGGGAAAACGACATCAGGTTTATCACCGCGTCGACACGGGCCTTTCCGTTGTCCGTGAAGAACTTCCTGATGCAGTCCTCGCTGCTGTCTATTCCGAGGTTCGTATCACCAAATCCGCTGGTGAATACGGCAACCGGCACAATCTCACGTCTTTCCAGTTCCCGTATTACTGTGTCTACTACCTCGATATCACCGTCAACCCATGCTGTTCTGTAGAAGAGTATGCCAACCCTCCGTTTCCATTGGAATTGACCGAGATACGATTCCGAATCCTCGAAAACCGCACTGTGATCCGGATGGTATATACCTGAGAACGGTAATTTCAAGGGTTCTTCATAGGATCCCCTCTCAAGCATGCTTTTCAGGTACAAAATCAGGTTTCTGATGTTCCTGGATCCCCCGTAATTATAGTAATCAGAAACTTTCCTTTCCACGGACTCGCTGACCGTTGCATATCTTCGGAGCATTGGATCAATTGCAACAACCAGTTTCTTGCCGGAAAGAATATCTTCGAGTTTATGCAGCAGGGTTGAATATATTTGCTCGCCGGAGAAATGATGGATGAAGACCGCGTCGGATTCCTTTACATACTGGAGAAATGCGTCGTCGACCGGGTCAAGCCTTGGATATTTTATTCCAAGCTGGATGCCGAGTTTTTCTGCCTCGTCTATGAAGGTCTTAATTACCGATCCATTCCAGCCAATGATTACAGCTAACTTCACAAAAATCAAATCCGTTTCACTTACTAAATGTTTTTTTGTTCATGCCAGTGAAATTCCATTGAGACAGGAGACATTATCTACGATGTTATGTTCACGAAGAATTGCGGTCAGGTGCAAGTTGTTGTGATCTACGCTCCCCGTCTGATCGCAACTGCTAAGACTACTTTCGGGAATCTTGCCTTTGTCACAATCAGGTCCCCGTATTCGGACCCAAGAATCGCTGACGCTTCAGCCACGCTCGGTGTGCCAACAGAATCCTGAACTTTCCTGGATGGAGATGGTACCTCCACCGCGTATAGCTGCTCCCTGGTAAACGTTACAAACTCATACTGGTTTGAATTGACGAATTCAAGCAGTCCTGCCTCGTCTTTCTTGAGGTCTATTGACACCACAACGGAAATACTTTTTTGTGAGAGGGAGTGCAGCCTGAAAGTTTCATCGACTGCTTCCCTGATTTCCTGGGCGGTTGTGCCTCTGGAGCA
>JAJZOM010000136.1 GCA_021811505.1 Thermoplasmata archaeon
ACTAATATTCAATTGAATGAGAGTTTGTCGCCTGGGGGATACGAAGCATATTTTGCTTTTAATCCTGCAAAGACTTCCACGATCTCATTATCTGTAACAAAGGCAATTATAGCGTTTTACGTTAACTCCTAGATAGTATCCCGAATTTTGTGTGAAGAAGAGAATGGGAACTTGATCCTAGATCATGGAAGCGAGAAAACTTTCATGAAAACCTTAACTCAGCAATCTTTTAGGGAATATATTGATTCCAAGCATCTTGTCTATCTTTTTAACACTTGAGGGTATTTCGCTCGGCGTTTCCCTGCTTCCCCTGACTGTCCTGTACACCTTTGAGAACTTCATCAGATTCTTTGTGAAATGAGGGGAAAAGACGGGGATTGGACTGGCGTTTCTGCCCTGCTGGCAGAGGATTTTATTGGACGCCCTGGAGCCAGAATATATGAGAAATTACAGAAAGCCTGTGAAAAGGTCGGCGTCTGGCCCTCAATTCGAAGTCTAATTCTGCGTTATCTGGAGACTTGAGTGATTCCGGATAAAAGCAGACAGAGGTCTGAAGAACTAGGGAATAATGTATGGCCCCTCCCAGATACCGAACCCAAATCGATACACAACACATCCTCGAGGCACTTTCCTTTGACGGATGTGCTAATTGACGTAACTATCTGCGAAAAGTTACCCTCGGAGGTTGTGCGATGGTACGATTATGCACTGAAAAACCAGTCTAAGAACGACATTCCCTGACATTACAGAACATTGAATTAGGTCAGGATGGCTAAGGCCATATTAGTGAAATTTCCAGACAGAGCAATAGCTATATTGAAAAAACTTGCCGAGGACGAGATTAAGCTCACAAAACCCAGAGCTTATGAGTAGGCTGCCGTGTATTTGGCAGATATCAGAAATACATTGCAAGGAGAGGAAAGAATAGATGAATGGAACAGGTACATTGCAGAAGTAAGGTTAACTCACTCAGGGAAAACACGTTTCCTGGAAACACTGGACAACTTTAGCGGAAAACGAATAATTGACTCGTAGATAATGTTTAAGATTTTGATCCCTGAAATTGAACTCTTAGAAAATCCTCAACCGGTGCTCTTAATTCGAGAGGAACCAGCGATACTTTGTATTGTCTCCCCCTCTCCGGAAGTTTTCCCACTACAAGGAACCCGTGCAATCGCAGAACGCCGATATCAGATTCTGGAGGATCTTCATTCCACCAGAGACTTATCTCTGATGAGAATTGTTTTGTCAGTTGACCATATTTCAGGATCCAACCACTCCTGTAAAGCATTTCCAGGATAGCAATCTGCTCCCTTGTAAATTTCTCCCTGAGAAGAGTATCCGCGTATCCATTTTCGAGCTTGGAAACAAGAGTCCGGATCTTGTCCCGTTTATTCCTGACCTGCTTTATGCTGATACCGGATGCTGAACACATTCCGTCAACCCATTGGGACGGGTATTTGTTCAGCGCTGACGAGAGCGTTGTCTTAAAGTTTAGCGATATGGACTCAAATTTCCTGATCTGATCGTTCTCGTATCGCTCCATAATCACACCGGGATCAAAGATGAATCCCAGTTGCTTGGCGATTTCTTCACTGGTAGGCTCCCTGGTCAGAATCCCGTCAAAAATGAAGTACTTGCCCCACCATGGATGAATTTTTCCTTTTATTACGCCTCCAGTGAGAAACATCTTTTTCGCCCCGGGCGACGGAGGAATCTTGGAAACAGCAAGATATCTTGTCCCGGATTCCAGATGATCGATGAGTACATAAGGATAAAATGTTGCGTCGAGGGTCCTGAAGGATCCCCTGATCATTTTCTTCGAAAGAAGTAAACGCTTTGCAGCCTCAGGATCTTTTGGGGAAACGTATTTCTCTGCAAATTCTTCCAGAACAGTACGACCCTTAGAAGGCAGGATCATTTCGGTGATGAACCATAGGTAGACCTGCTTGTAGTACAATTCATCGGGAAGATCCGTATTGTCCGGGCATTTGTCCGCATACCGCCTGCATTCCTCGTCATAGTATTTCTGTGCATACTCAAATAGAGCCTGGGAATAGTCGATGTCCTTCTGTATCATTGCCCTGATCATTGGTAAGTTCGAAATGTCTTCCTGAGTTATGGAACTCGAAGTAGATTCTCTGATGTCCGGTTTTCTTCTATCGCTCAAGATGTATTCCTTCCAATTTGTGATTCACAGATTCGAATTTATTCAATTATTCCTTCTGTGACACAGCATGTAGCATAGTATTTCAAACCTTAATTATAAACCTTCCAGTAGGTATCATCTCTACCGCTCTTCAGTGTCATGAATGGCTCAGTACACAATCTCTTCAAGAAAATGCTCCTCATGCTTGTCTGCATATCCACAGTCCTCACAGAGGTATTCGGGTTCAGAGCGGTGTTCGCTGGAGCAATCAAGACAGATCTGGGTTGCGACATTCTTCTTACCGGACGCAGCACATTCCACACAATATTTGTACGTTGGGTGGTTTTGTGATACGATAAGGGGATATCTGGCAGCCGGATCTGCATTTTTCGATATACTCTCAAGAGTGACATAGTGATGGATTTCGGAGCCGAAGTCATATACATATCCTATTCTGTCACCCTCCTGTAACCCTATAGAGGCTACCGGTATCTTCGCTCCTTCGCCTTCTCCGTCCGGATTGATTTCACCATAGCCTGATCGGTACCAGGTCTTTCCAGAATAAAATTCTCCGAGGTGATCCCATAGGTCATGGTTAAAGGCAATTCGTATTATCCTATCTAGGTCTGCAAGTGTCTGGTCTCCCCTGATTTCTATGCGACGCCAGATGCGTCTTCTGCCCTTCAGTGCAACCTTAAACCGGTATATTTCAGTAATTCTGCTTCTCATAATGACACCATCCTGAATCCAGTACAAATTAGGAGTAAGGACATCATTTGTTCCTTCTCCTGAACAGTTTTCCAAAGATTCCCGGATCCGCATTCTTCTCCAAATCCAACCACTTCCGAAAGTCCTCTGGGCTCTCTATTATAATTGTATTCCCCACTATACGATGTTTTGCATGTTTGATGGCATCAGCATAGTGTTCCACATCGGATCGGTTAAATCCCTCTAGAAAAGTTAACTCCAGCGAATCATTCTTTTCCACGATACTGACTTTTCCAAGATCTATGAGTTCCCGCCATTTTAGCCTGTCGGGATCGTAAATTGATTCCACCGGCACTTTTGGAAAATATTCCGGTACCTGTCTGCCAGCGTAATCATATAACCTCAGCACTGTTCTTCTCCCATGTTCAAGTTCATCGTCGGATATATCTTCGCTAAAATATGTGAAATAGAATGAAGCAAACGCAGAAAAAATGTTATTCTGCTGATTGAAAATCTCGTTGAGCTTTTCCCTAGCCTTCATCGAAGGCTCAAAATGAACATCGAAATTAAGTGCCTTGACACGCGTCTGGTGCCACTCTTTGGTAGACTTGGCGTTTGAAGAGACTATAATTGTCGGGAAGATGCTCTGGCCATTCCACCAGGTTTCCCAGTAACTCTTGATAGTAGTTTCCATATCAGAAGAGTTCAGCCTCTGAGGAGGTACGTCGTCAAAAACGAGCGGGAAATTCGTGCCCAGGCCTGCTGCCGTGAGAATATTCTGTTTCTTGAAATTTGATTTGTCGATTGGATTGATATCTTTTCCAGTCAGGAGTTTCAGCGCGTATTTTATGAAAGTCGTCTTTCCGTTGCTTGATCCTCCTGATATGAAAAGGAATCTCGGACCTCTTTCATCAACCCTCCCCACCTTAGCTCTCTTTATTCTCATATACTGGTTCAGGAAAGGTGACGACAGGAAGTATATCAGTCCTTCATATACGCTCATCTTGGTCAAGTTGTTGATTGTCCTGTTCCTTGTTTTGCCCATGTCGATAGATTTGATATATTCCTCAATATTGGCCAGACATGTGTTCACCTCCTCACTAGGAGGTGTGGTGTCACCAACTGTGATTTTTTCAGCCTTGACATTGAAGACAATTCTGTGATTTTCAAAATCCACTCGCATTATTGGTACAAGCAGATTTTCGCTGTTGAGGAAATCTTTTTTCAGGAAGACTATTTGAGATGATTCTATTTCGTGTTTTACAGGCCGGAGGAACTGTTCTATAGGTTTTCGTTTTGATGGTTCTGCAGGCAGCATCATCCTGTATACCGGTTCACCGATGTCACCGACCAAGACCTCTGTGGCCATCTGCGTGAGCATGGGAATTATCCCAATCTCCTGTGGCTCAGCATTTCTTCCAAGCCAGTTATTGAGCACTCTTTCCCTGTCTTCATTTCCTGCTTCTTTGAGCATATTCTGGAGATCCTGCATGAATAGAGAGCAATATTTCTTGTGCAGATCGTAATCTGCATTGAATCTCTCAATAAGGAACTTGTCAGATCCGGGATCCAGATCCCACTTCCAGAGATAGTTTACCTGTTTCCCTTTCCTCGCAGATGTAGTCAGGTTAGCTGAACCCTGAATAACCCTTGTAGCTCCTCTACCGGTTAAAATGTAGAACTTAGAATGCACAATACGATCCGATGTGTATATCTTCAGCCTTCCCTGCTCCATCATCCCGAGGATTTGACTGACAAGATTTCCCTTATCGCTTACAACCTCATCTTTAAGCAATTCGGCGGGGTTTAGATCGGAAACCTCCTTTCCAACCACGATCTCAACGCTTTCAAATTGATTCCTTTCCAGAAACTCCAGAATCCACTTTATTGAAACAACATAGGAAACTGCTCTTAGTGCGTTGAAACCCGAGAAATGTCCCTCGAGTTCAGCCTCATTACCGGCAATGAAAGTGCTGAAACCAGAGCTGTTGAGGTCCCTTCCTGACATTTTTTCCCTGTAACAGAAGACATGCCATTGATATATTAAAAATAGACTGAGTTAACACCTCCCTTTAAATTAGAATCTCGACGTATCCGCTGTTTTGTAGATATACTGATAACGACAAGGAAGAAAATTTACCAATTTCCAGACCCTCAATTGAGAAGTGCGAGGTTCCTGACACAACGAGAAGTATTTAATTCTCTGAGGACATGAAAATGTAAATATGACCGGGAAAACAGATAAGTCCCCTTCTCCGCCCATGAGTGGGGGAAACCGCATTCTTGAAGAATTGAGTCCAAGCCAGGGACTTGAAATTCTGAAAAGGCTTGCAAATGAAGATACAAATATTTCGAAACGGGTAAAAATGCTTGCACTTGAATATCTTTCAGAAATCGAACCGGATGAAATTGCCGATGAAGTTTTTTTTGACCTGAATGGCATTGAGATTGAAGATGTCTGGAAAAACTCAGGAAGGACGAGACATGGTTACATTGATCCTTACGAGTTGGCATCAGACATGTTCAAAGAAGCAGTAGAACCTTATCTTGAGGAAATGAGAAAATACCATAAGCTCTCCCTTCACAGGGAGGCGGAATTGCAATGCATTGGAATATTGAAAGGAATTTACAGGTTTGAAATCGAAGCCACCACGGAGTTTCAGGACTGGGTCACTGATGTTCCGCAGGATAACTTTGAGCAGGTTCTTGAGGAATGGCGGAAAAGAAACAAGGATCCATCGCTTCTTGGTGATATGGACAGGTTTGTGAAGGGGAATTTTGAGAGATGGAAAAGATGATTCGTACTGTTAAGCAGATGCAAGATTTACGGAGATAGTGATTATACCAGGTAGAGTGTGATATGGTGATCCAAATGCCAGAGGGACATGATAAGTCGCATTGAAAAAGTGGCGAATGATAATTACAAGCCTGGAGAAGCACTAAAATACTGGGGGAAGGCAGAAGATGGGAAGAAAAATATTGGAAACCTGAATAACCACACAATGATAAACTGATCGCAGCCTATATTCCAGTTTTTGTCGCCAGGATTTACCCGGCGATGCCTGTTCAGTCTCTCGGCCATTGCACGTTTTATGCAACCGCACCCCATCATGTCATGGTGGAAGCTGCCCCGTCTGTCCCTTTCTCAGCATAAGCCAATTCCTGAATGACTTGTATTCTATACGGATATCTACCAGAACTATAAGCAGAGGTATCAGATCGAACACGTAGAAGCCCGGAAATATCTGTTCAGTCAGAATGTTGTTGTGTATCACAGAAGATATTACCATTGCCGAGTTTTTCTCCATATTATTTATGCTCGTGATCAGGGGAGGGTTACCTATCCCAACAACCTGCGGACTGCCGGTAACCGTGAAGGTTTTGTTGTTCATGGTATACGTAACCATTGGGCTCAGGATAACGTAAGATCCCGGATTCTTGAAATAAAGCTCGAATTTGATCTGCTCACTTTGATACGGCCCGAGTGAAGGTATATTGCTCGACGAGACTTTGCCGGATGTAAGCACGACAGAGGAACTGTAGGAAGATAGTATACTGCTTTGGTTTATACTCAGGTTTGTCACAGTGTCGTTGTCATTCAACGTGACAGTTGTAACTATCCGGGCTGCGGTTTTATTGGTCATTTTTACCGATATCGTAATCGGCATATTTGCAGGGAACGTCGCGTTGGTTTCAAAGGTCAGGTTTGAAAGGTTTATAGCTGAACCGTAGGGTATCGCCATAACTGTATTATTTCCAGTCACGCCGGTCGTGTTGTTATTTGCCGGTGTTGTGGTGAACGTAAATGTCCGGTATATACTGGAAAGCGATCCTGAACTGCCGGAGGTTTCGTTCGGATACGCCAGGCTCAGTGCGTATATCACGGACGGGTTTGCAAAAGTAATATTTCCGTTGTAATTGAAAATAGCAGTCGCACTAATATTGTGTCGGGATGAAGATGAGTGGAAAACATAGTTTTTATTGAAAAATCCACCCATGAATGCAATATCGGTGTATTTTATCACGCTGCTGTTAAGCTGGATACCGGAGAATGAGGGAATCGGAAGGCTAAGATTCCGGACGTTGATCACTCCGGAAATGAAGAATGACGCGTCAACGCTGGCAGGCGTGTAACCGGGCACGAGATATCCGGAAGACATCCCGTTCTTGAAAAGGTCCAGTATTCCACTGCCATTGAAGTTGGTGCTCATTTGCCCGGCCAGACCGTTTTCTGCGGTATACGAACTGGCATCAGCTGAAAATATGTATAAGGATATATTGCCGCCAGTTGAACCGAATAGCCCATTTCCTCCTGTAAACGATAGCAACTTAATGAGGCTGTGCCCTCCAGTTGCGTTTATGATATGTGCCGCCACGCTGTAGGCAGATGACGCTGTCTGTGCCTGATTTCCGGAATATGCACTTATGATCACTAACCGTGGTATGGCCCCAAGGAAGTTGCTTGCAGTAGATGATGATCCTGCTGAAAGTCCATTTTGCGACATACCGCTGATCAGGGAGCTTAAGTTGTCAGATACCGCCACTATTGTGAACAGTGAAGATTTAGCAGGTTGTGAAGCTTCCCACCCGGTTGTCGAGTTTAACTCCCCGAGGAATCCATACGTGTTGTAAACGTTTCCATAGGTTCCCACAATGCCTGAAGAGTAGTACAGCTGGGTCTGGTTTCCGATCTGAGTGGTATTTACGGTATTCGATCCTGCGTTGCCGAGGGTCCTGAACAAGTTTAGGTAAGTGTCTGCTGAAGCGTTTCCGGGTGTACTCACTGCCGCGGAATCCTGGTTGTGAGAAACTGCTTGCGCCATTCCTGAAGAGCCTGGTTGGGCATATCCGGCATTTCCCAGTTGAATAGCCATAGCTGAAAAGATTAGGATAGATATGACAAACATAACGTAGCGTGCCTGCCTGACCCTTTTCATCCTGACTTTCTTTACTTTCTGCAATTTCTTCTTTTCCCTTCCTTTGTGATTCCCGCTGTTTCCATTCTGTTTCCGCGGTTCAATGATGAAGTGCAGTGCCCTTCCCGTGAAGTAGGCAGTCATTACCAGTATCACCAAGTTTAATATGAGGTAAGGAAGAAAAAGAGATATTATTCCGGGAATAAGGCCGGCAAGAGGTGTCATGGCACTGCCAGTGAGAGCTAGTGGACTGTAGCCAGTCAGCGGCAGTCCAGTTAATCCGGACAGGCTTCCAATCATGCCAAATAGCTGGATCAACCTTTGCATAAGCGGTTCTGTCAATATAGATGATATACTGGTTCCCGGCGGCAGCGGTGGAATCCCCCCGATTTTTGCTGCTGACCCGGTTCCGAAAGGTAAACCAAGATTAGCGCCAAGAAGCATAGACATAACTGTTAGCGATAAGAATGACCAGATAAGCATGTAAGTCGTAAAAGCAGCTCCTGCCGCTCTTCCACCCCTCCTTGCACCTATGCCTATGACGACACCAACTGTGATCCACACAGCGAAAAGAACCGGATGATTAATGGGATTTCCCAGGAGAAGATACAGGAGTGACAGCATGAGGGAAAACGATGGGCCGAATACAGGGCTTAACCAGTCTGTTAACTGCACATAGGCTGAAGCCAGTACATAGTATGCCATGAAGAGTGCGGCACTGACTCCCAGAATCAAACCAGTAAGTTTTCCCATGATAAACTATATGACGAAATGTTGCCTAATAAAGTTTATTAAGGCAAGTATTTTCCAACTTGCAAGACATGTAACACCATAACTCCCTGAATATTGATTTCGCAACAACTTTTCCAGCCGGTTATGAAATGCTGTTCACCTGTCATGTGAAAGCTTAAAATCACTGTAGCGTATATTATATAAGCAATTGTGTGGTGAAACTTTGAAAGAGCTTACTAAAAAGGAAGTAAAAGTGATCAGAAAACTCCTGAGGAAGGGAGTAGAAGTCCCGCAGATTTGCAAAGATTACGGTATACCTCCCGAGAACTGGAGAGATGTTTCAATAAAATATGACCTGTTCAAGTAATACCGAAACTACTTCGATATTTTATGCATAATTTAAGTATTGTTTCGAATTAACGGGATGTCCTGAAACATGAAAATAGGCCTCTTTACCACTACGTATTATCCTACTCCAGACGGTGTTTCACATTACTTAAAGGATATAAAGCTGGAAATGGAACGTAGAGGACACGAGGTACACGTTTTTTCCTATACCGGAGACAGGAAAGAGAATAATGTACACATACCACCGACACTACCGTTCCCGCTGTATACACAATACAGTTTCCCAATCAACCCGTTTCCAGTTTCCATGTACAGGTTAGCCCGCAGGATAGGATTCGATATAATACACATACATGATCCATTCATGGGGTCCATCGGCTTCCGCCTTTCAAAAGCCTTGAACGTTCCGGCTGTTGCCACTTTTCACACCGATTTCATCCAGATGAAGGAATCGGTGAATATGCCGTTCAGGAACACGCTGTTCAACCTTACATGGAAATATAACCTCTATCTTTACAGGAGATGCGATGCAGTACTCGCTCCAAGCATAAAAACCCGGGATTACCTCAGATTGAATGGCGTAGAAAAGGCGGAGGAGCTACCGTTATTTGTAGATACAGATCGGTTCAATGCATTGGGTAAGTTGCAGAACGGATTCACGGTGCAGTTTCTCGGAAGGATAACCAGAGACAAAGGTGTGTTCAGGGTTCTGGACGTTGCACATTATCTCAGGGAAGATTCCGGCATCAAGTTTGTAATTTCCGGAACCGGTCCCGAAGAAATAAATCTCAGGAATGAAATTATAAACAGGGGCCTGGAAAAAAGTGTTTCTCTTACAGGGTATGTGGACGAACCAATGAAAATAGATCTTCTTTCTTCTGCAGACCTGTTCATATACCCCTCAGACACAGACACCTTCGGTATATCTGTACTTGAAGCCATGTCTTCTGGAGTCCCGGCAATTGTCCCTAAGGATTTCCCACTGATCCAGTACGACGGCAGAGGTACATCCGGCATCGTAGGGATGGACTTCACCAATCCGCGCAACATTGCCGAGATGATATCCGGGCTGAAGAACAGAAGAAGTGACCTCAAGGAACTCAATGAAGGCGCCAGGAATTTTGCCACTGCCAATTTCAGCAAAAAGAAACACTGTGACCGGCTTTTCGGTATATACGAACACCTCATCCACAGCAGAAATTAGTTTTTTTGTTCCATTGCACATAATAGATATGCCAGAAATGGATAGCAAGATCAGAATGCGGATCGGTAAGGACAGTGATCAGTTGACGCTCGTACTGTTCGCCATAATAACGGTTTTCGCACTCCTGTCCCTGGCAGTCTCAACTTCCGTTTTCCTGGTAGTCGGTTTCCTGATGAACGGCTTCCAGCCTCTCGAAGAACTGTTATACTCAGTTATTGTTGTAACAAACCTGGTAACACTTTACTTTTCGGCTATGGGAACCCTCCGGGGTTACAGAAAATTTGTTTCTTTCAGAAATGGCCGGCCGGATCGCACCGGTGTCGTAACCAGTGAAGTGAGGTCTGCTGAGCGGTTAACTGCTCCCGTCCTGAACCAGAACGAAGAACTCATACTGGAAATTCTCAGGAGGAATGGTGGACGGATGCTGCAGAACTCCATTGTCAGGGAGGTTAACATGTCCGGCCCCACGGTGACGCGAATACTTATTTCACTGGAAAATAAGGGAATGATAGAAAGAAAAAGACACGGCATGACCAACGAAATACTGCTGGAAGAACAATGAAAACAATTTCATGAAATGCATTTCAGATAACTGTTATCAGCTTTTTCAGCATACTTAACTTTATGAGAAATCAGACAGAGCAATTGATCTGGGTAATAATTGGAATTATCGCTATAATCGCGGTGCTGAGCCTGATTCCCCCGTTGCTATACAGGGGAAGTCTCCCTCTGACAGGATACGGAATGATGGGAGGATATCCGTACTATGGAATGTATATTTTCATGCCGGTAATGGCAATCGTTTCAGTACTGGTCATATTCCTCTTCATATATTTCCTGACTGAAAGCGTGCATGAGACTGGATTTACACATGATCATGGAGATCTTGACGCCCTGGAAATACTCAGGAGAAGGTATGCGAGGGGAGAAATAAACGAGAATGAGTATCGGGAAAAACTCAAGGAACTGAGGGGAAACTGAAATGAACGCATACAAGGCATTTGCTGTGGCCTCAGTGGCTCTGCTCATCGTCGTAGCCGCCGCTTCATTCTTTGTATATCCTACGAACGCCAGGGAAGAGTATGGATACATAAGTCAGGGGCAGTTGTCTGCACTCGCTTTTACTGGAGCCAATGTATCCGTAAACGGAACAGGCAATAGCATATACATATCCGGCCCAGCAACAATTCTGGTTGAGACCGGTCCCATGAAAGCCAACGTCTCGATGTACTCATTCGAAATCTCCGGCATGATTAATCCCGAAATCATCGTGAAACAGGGGACCATATTGAAGTTCATAGTGGTCAACGTTGACAGCGATGCCAGCCACAACTTCGTCATAACTTCAGCATCTCCGCCCTATACTTACATGTCCGGTGCAGGAATGATGGGTGGAGGAAACACCGGGATGTATGGTTCGTCAATGATGCTTTCACCGGCTTCCAACGGAAATCTCAACTACTACAATATGACTTCAACTTTCAACAGTGCTGGGACCCTGTGGTATCTATGCACTTATGCCGGGCACGCACAGAACGGGATGTACGGTAAGATTTCAGTGATCCCTTAATTCATTTTTTCTCGTAATTTCGAACTCGAAATTTTAATTGTTCAGCAAATTCCTTAAGCTCCTGCCATCTCATCCACTTATGTTCAAGGATCGCCTTCTTGAAAACAAGGTCATACTCATAACAGGAGGAGCTACCGGGCTTGGCAGAGCTATGGCTCTCCGATTCGGAGAACTTGGTGCCTGCATTGGTATCATGAGCAGAAAGGAAGAGAACCTGAAAATAGCACATGAGGAATTCAAGTCTAAAGGGATAAAATCCAGCTACGCCGTGGGAGACGTCCGGAAACCTGATGAAATTAAAGCGGCCGTAGACAAAATTGAAAAGGAACTCGGGAAAATAAATGTGCTTATTAACAATGCTGCCGGGAATTTTATAAGCCCAACCGAAAAACTTTCACCGAATGCAGTTGACAGCATTCTCGGCATTGTTTTGCACGGAACGATGTATTGCACCATAGAAATGGGAAAGAGATGGATTGATAGGAAGATCAAAGGCACAGTGCTCAACATCGTAACGACGTATGCATTTTCAGGTTCCGGATATGTGGTCCCTTCAGCTGCCGCAAAAGCCGGTGTTCTGGCGGTAACAAGATCACTGGCTGCAGAGTGGGGGAAGTACGGAATTAGACATGTGGCAATTGCTCCCGGAGCATTCCCTACCGAAGGTGCATGGAGCAGGTTGGCACCAACGCCTGACCTTTCTGACAAAATGAAGGAGAAGATTCCGGCCGGAAGATTCGGAACTCCGGAAGAACTGGCAAACCTTGCGTCATTCCTCATATCCGACCAGGCCTCATTCATAAACGGTGAAGCAGTAGTAATTGACGGCGGGGAATTTGTTGCATCTTCCGGACAGTTCAACTTTCTCTCAAGCGTAACAGATGAACAGTGGAATGATCTCCGGAAAATCACTGGTGGAAAAAAGTCCTGATTCCTGAACCCGCATTGAAAATGAGTTGATTCAGGCTATATACGAGGTAGCTGAACTGTCGAAATTATTGATGATCCTTATGTTTTCCCCTCTTCCTCCAATGAGGTTCCTCAGGCTCGGGTAAAGAGTCCAGACATCCCCGTTGCTCATGGTGAAAGCAGGATGGTCCTCTCCAAATGACTTTGCGGCGACCATTGCGGTCATCCTCCTCGCCTCCATTTCGTCAGTAAACCCGAGAGAGTGCAGGTATTCGTGTGTAAGTATCATGTAAACGTATGAGTTGAATTCTGTCGCGCCCGATGCCAGTTCTGACATTGCCTGGACCAGGACTTCATTCATGACTATGTAGTTGCCTCCTATCTGCCAGAAAGCGCCGAGAGTAGCGGGCAAATCGGACATGGCCAGTCCGATTCCTGATCTTTCCCTTCCCGTGGCGGCTTTCACGGATGTCTTGACAACAGAGAATATTGCGTCAAAATCCATCTTCCTGTCCAGTGACGCATAAAATGGCGGGTTCTGCAATTTCCCGGCAGTGCCGGCTGTCTTTCCCGCATCTTTTTGATCTCCGGGAATTTTGCCTTTGAATGACATCCCGCTCAGGTTGCCATCGCCGTAGAAATCTAACCTTATCATGAAATTTGACCTCCACAATCATTAAAATTCACTATAAATATATAATGTGACGTGGCCTCCAAAAAA
>JAJZOM010000186.1 GCA_021811505.1 Thermoplasmata archaeon
AGATATCAGAAACTTATGCATCCTGATTCTACGTTCAATGTTGCGAATTTTCTCGAACCTAAAGATTCGATCATCGTCCATGTGAACATGAAAAGCGATATCTTCAGCAGCATATTCAGCAAATTTGAAATCAACAATGCATTTAGTTACATCAAAGAAGCTCAAAAGTTACTTCATCTTCCAGGGATATATGCAGGAAATGGGAAGAGAGACGTTGCGGGAATTACTGATGACACCGATTATCAGGGAATAAAAGAAAAACGCAGATTGAGTAAAGCTGCCGCGAAATCCACTCTAGATGGAAAACTCCTGGACGATTTTGTAAAGTTTCTGCCTGATGCAAAGGAAAAAGGGATTATAACCGGGAAAGGAGATCTTTTTCTTGATGCTGAATTCAGAAAAAGACTTGATGACCTGAATCGGAACACTATCCTTTTTACTGGCTTTTTCACCGAGATCCAGATATTACGTACTGCATTTTCCTGCGCAGATCATGGGTATTTTGGCGTCGTCGTGTCTGATGCTACATCCACATATTCGGAGAGAATTTATTACGAAGCCCTTGATGTTATCTCTCAGGCTGTGGAAGTGGTTGATACCAGAGATTTGATGAGAATTTGGGTACAGTCAACTTCACCTACCTGACGAAATAGCCTGTCTTGAATACCGAATAGTTCAGATATGCTGAACCTGGGAAAAAATACTCTTGCGACTGAAGTGGGCTGCATTCGTAGATACACGGTTCCTTCTTACCAAAGGGTTGGGATATCCTTGTAAGACTGAATGAGTGTTACCATTTTTGCCCGGTAATTCTTTCAAACATAGTTACATAAAGATCAGAGGTTTTCTTAACGATGTCATCAGGCAGACTCGGAATTTGAGGTTCCTCTTTCTTATTTTCCCTGGCCAGATAGAGTTCCTTGTGGTATCCTATCGACCTGTAATACTGTCGTACTGATTCCTTGCTTAACTCTATGATGTTGCCCTGATCGTAAGCCGGTTTATCCCAAAAACGATCCTCGTCCGCGGTTCCGAATGTGTCAACGATTATAGGTTCCCTGCCTGCACCGAATGCGAATTCCTTCTTGCCATCCACATGAATTAGTCCCCTCTGCAACACCTGTTTGTTGATTCTCCTGTCGATCTTGAGAATTGCTTCACGTACGTTGTTCAGTTCAGAACCTGACATGCCGCCAATCTCGATTGCCTCACCCTTTGTGAGAACCCTGTCAAATTTTTCATATTTGGTTGTTACTTCGAAATAAGGATCATCAAGTTCCTCTCCGTACTTCGGTACGTGATTGAGACCGAGATTTTCCGGGGTAATCTTACCTTTACTGACACGATCGAATAATGTCCCGGCAACGTAGTATCTAACAACGAATTCTAGAGGTATAACGTATTCAACTTCGTACGGATTGCCTTTTCCTTCCGGGACATAGAATTTCTTTACCCTCATTTCATTCTTTGAAGGCATCTCTATAAAATGAGTTGGGATCCTTGCGGAATCCCGGGCCACTTTAAACCAGTAAGCAGAAGTTCTGCAGAGAGATTCTCCTTTGTTGGGAATGAGATTCGGGATCATTTTGTCAAAAACCGATATTTTATCAGTGAACCTGAAAAGGAGCGTCTCACCCTCATCATAAACTTCCTTCACTTTTCCTACACGAATAAGTTCCATTTATTATTAATCGCAAGGATTTAATATTAACTTTTGCCCCGTGTAAAAAATAATGATGATATAATTATACATTATTGCACTGACTGGTTATTGACTAAGACTGAGGACTGGATAAAGCTCCTTAATCGTGTAATTAAGAATGATGACTTCAAGGAGCAGAAGAATGCGGAAATTGAACGATGCATGGAACTGATCAGGCAGGGAGTGGGCAGAAATGATATTCAGGCTAAGATTGGAAAAGGGAAAACCGAGAGCGATATATTGTATGAACTTGCCCGATCCAGAATTTCCACATCCAGCAAATATAGCATGTGGAACCGGTTATGGCTTGATCATTACCTGTCCAGCTACTCAACACCTGAAATAGTTTGTAAATACCGTTCCGGCAGGATTAAGGATTCAAGGGTTATCGACGTTGGCACAGGTTCAGGCATGCAGGCCATATTTATGTCACAGACAAATGATAAAACCATCAGCATTGACATTAAACCGGAGAGAAGTAAAATGGCACAGCTTAATTCCATGGAGTATGATGCCAGGAATCTTAAATTCCTGACTGGTGATGCTTACAATCTGTCAGAGTCCTTTGAAATAGATGAAAACACAGTAATTTTCAGTGATCCGGAAAGACCTCCAACTACTATGGAAAGAACAATGAAGCAGCTTATACCATCGCCGGAAAATCTGATCAGAGTATTTGGTGGCAGAACCAGGAACTTCGTTTTTGATCTTCCTCCTCAGATGAAAATGTCCAGCATAGGAATAGAAGGTGAGAAAGAGTATTTGTCCGTGGACGGACAGTTGAACAGACTGACACTATACTGCGGAGACCTCGCGGAAGAAGAAGTCTCTGCAACAGTTTTGCCTTCGAACTACCGCATTACTGTCCTC
>JAJZOM010000160.1 GCA_021811505.1 Thermoplasmata archaeon
TCCGTTTGTGTTGTGGACATAGAAAAAAAGAGGATGGAATTCAGAACTGCAGGAAAGGGCTCAAAGGAGTTCCTGTTTGGGGAATTATGCTTCTGCCTTCTGACGGCAAACACTTCCGCTGAAATGGGTGTAAGGACCCAGCAGATGATAGGCATAGACGGGTTCCTCAATTACGACGAGACGAAGCTGAGAGATGAACTCAAGCGCGTGAAATACCGTTTCTACAACCTCAGAAGCAAATTCATAGTCGAATCAAGATGGATAGTCGATAAACTGCCTTCTCTGGTTAATGCCAGCGACACCTTTGAGAGCAGGGAATTTCTCGTTCAAAATATCCTGGGACTTGGATACAAGGAGGCATCCCATTTCCTGAGAAACGTGGGGGTGTTCGACTTCGCTATTCTCGACAAACACATATTGGGGATGCTTAGAACCGAGAATCCGGAGCTGGAGATCAAGGCAACTTCAAGAAAGAAGTACCTCAATACTGAAGAGATCATTCTTGATATGGCGAGAAACATAAACCTGGAACCGGGAATCCTTGATCTTTACATGTGGAAGATTGCAACTGGAAAGATTATAAAGTAAACTTATCTCTTTGTTAATGTTATACAATAATGCTTTCATTCCTTGACGTAAAAAGGGCTGACAGGAACTATGGGTTTTTCTTCGGAGATCTCTACGGCCTGATGTTTAATGCCGGGAAGAGAGTGAGCGAAAAAATCACGGACGAATTTGGATCCGGAAACAGGATTCTCATAGTCTGCGGAACGGGAAACAATGCCGGAGACGGCATGGTCGCAGCAAGACTGCTATCGGAAAACAACGAAATTTCCGTGTTCCCGGTCAAGGGTAAGGATTCACTGAGGAATCCGGAAAGTCGCAAGGCAGCGGGTAAGTATTCCGGAGTGATAATTGATCAGGAGCAATTCCGCCATAAACTTGGTGAGTGTGATATAGTGGTGGATGCTCTGTTCGGTTCCGGGTTCACGGGCACTCCGAAAAAGCCATACGACGATATAATACGGGCAATCAACCATTCCGGCAGGAAAATAGTGTCGATAGATGTACCTTCCGGCATGGGATCAGATATTGCGGTAAAACCATACATGACCGTTACGTTTACTGATCTGAAGGAGGGGATGACCGTTGAAAATTCCGGAAAGATTTACGTTACGGATATCGGCATCCCTCAGAAGGTCTTTGATTATTGCGGACCCGGAGATTTTGTATATTATAGGCAGGCAATGACGGATTCGCACAAGGGGATGAATGGAACGGTTTCCCTTGTTGGAGGGTGGACATTTCATGGCTCTGCAATATTCTCTGCCATGGGTGCCATCAGATCCGGTGCAGATCTTGTAAAGGTATTCTGCACATCGAGAAACTATGATATAATTGCCTCATACAACCCGTCAATAATCGTCAGGAACCTCGATGAACCGGAAGTTGTGCGTGAAGTCGGAAAAAGCGATGTGATAGTTATTGGCCCCGGACTTGGAAAAAATCAAAACCTTGGTGGAGTGCTGGAATCGCTCGGGGATTATCCGGGCATAATTATTCTTGACGCAGAAGGCCTGGAAAAATTTGATGATGTAAGGGATAAGTGCAAGGATTCCAGATTTATACTGACACCACACAAAGCGGAGTTCGTGAAATTGACAAATGAAGAACCGAATGCCGAAAATGCCTCTAAATTTTCCAGACGGAAAAATTGCACAATGATCCTGAAGGGGGTTGAGGACATAATCACTGACGGTAACAGAGTCATGTACTCTGCAGGGGGTAATCCGAGAATGACAATGGGAGGAACCGGAGATCTATTAACGGGAATCCTGGCATCAGTATCTTCTCGTTGTGAAGATCCGTTCAGGGCAGCGTGCCTGGCAGCATTCATCAACAAGAAAGCAGGCGATATGGCATATAGGCAGAGAGCTCTCTGGTATGATCTGGATGATATGATCAACTTCATTCCGGAAGTGATGAAAATGTCCCTGGAATGATTAAATGCCCAAATAATATTCTACTCAGGCGATCTGGAAATCCAATTCTGCCGGGAACAGGACTCCGGCATTCACGCCGGCTGAGTATGAAACGCACAATTTCACGCATAAGCCTGGATAGGAATGTACTTCGGGTCACACAGGAATATTTAAGCCACGTAACCATGGTGAGGTAAATTATGGAAACGGATGACCAATTACACAGGGAAAGGGAAGAGGACCCGAATCTGCCTAAAGCAGGCATTTATCAAATATTCAGGCAAAATGCGGAAAAAAACAAAAGTCATCCCCTGATAATTTATCACGGAAGGCACGTATCATACTACAACATTCTTTCCATGGTCGATTCCATGGCAGAATCCCTCAGGAAGAGATTCTCCATTGAAAAAGGACAGAACATTGGCATAGCTCTGCCTCTTAGCCCGCAATTCTTCATTTCCTTCCTTGCTGCCCAGAAGATAGGCGCAGTTGCAGTCCCGCTGGATCACGGAATAAACTCACACGAGCTTGAAGAAATACTAAGTCTATGTGAAATAAAGGTTTTGATATGCGCTACTACGACTTCT
>JAJZOM010000171.1 GCA_021811505.1 Thermoplasmata archaeon
TTTCAGGAATATATTCCTGAGAAAGAACCGCTGAATTTTTTATGATTTTCATCGGGGTTTTAGCCGATAAACGAAAGTTAATTATAAAACCTATTATGTCGGAACATGGAATATACGAACCTCGGAAAATCTGATCTAAAAGTTTCCGTTATTGGACTTGGTGCTTGGCAGGCGGGGGCGAAAGGCTGGGGGAAAATTGTCGACTCAGACGTGAAGAATGCAATTTTGACCTCTATTGAAATGGGATTGAATTTCATCGACACTGCGGAAGTATACGGTGATGGCCATTCGGAATCAGTTATTGGTGAAGTAATAAAGGACATTCGAGACGAGATTATCATAGCGACAAAAGCATCAGGAAGCCACTTGAAACCGGAATATCTAGAAAGAGCACTGGATGGCAGTCTAAAGAGATTGAATACGAATTACATCGACCTGTACCAGGTCCACTGGCCAGACATATACATTTCACTGAAAGACACCATGAAGACACTTGAGAAAATGGCTAATGATGGAAAAATTAGATACATTGGACTGTCAAATTTTAGCATTTGCCAGATCGAAGAGGCCAGATCTTACTTATCGAATTTGGATATTGTTTCCAATCAGGTGAGGTACAACATCATTCAGAGGGAGATCGAAGAAGAGATGCTTCCATATCTTAACAGGGAGAAAATAAGCGTAATTGCTTATTCACCCCTCGCGCAGGGATTGCTTACTTTCAAGTACGATTACTCTAACCTTGAGCCGAGCGACGTCCGAAAGAGCAACAAGCTGTTCTCGGAACAGAACATAAGGTTGATCGCACCATTCCTTTCTGTACTCAGAGATATCTCACTAGAAACTGGCCATTCTGTCGTTCAACTCGCACTTAACTGGCTGATCTCGAGGGGGAATGTCATTCCCATACCCGGAGCAAAGAATAGAGATCAGGCGACAATAAACCTACAATCGAACGGATGGAGACTCTCTCCTGAGCAGAACAAGAAAATTGAAGACAAGTATCTGGAGATAAAAGATAAACTGGATACATTCTGATATCTCCCAGTCTCCTACTCGGAACAAATTTTCTATCGATTAGACTAATCTACTGCCTTATGAATCAGTTCTACGTTGCGTCCAAACAGCAGTTCTTTGAATTCCTTTGAAACATCGTAGTTTCTGGTTTCAATATCGCTCTCTATCAACATCAATTCAGAGAGTTCATCCGGGTACCCTTCTGAGAATATAATCTCCTTTATTCCAGCGTTTATAATCATCTTCGAACAATCTGAACACGGATGGGTCGTCACGTAAATAATGCTATCTTTGATTGCTGTTCCGTTATAGGCTGCCTGAATGATTGCATTCTGTTCTGCGTGAAGACCTCTGCAAAGCTCTCTCCTCTCTCCTGCAGGTACTTTCAGCTGATCTCGAAGGCACCCCGCTTCGTCGCAGTGCAGAGCTCCCCTTGGTGGGCCATTATAGCCCGTCGACATTATCCTCTTCTCTTTGACTATGATGGCTCCCACCTTTCTTCTAACACAGTTGGACCTAGTGGCGGCCATAAAGGCCATTCTCATGAAATATTCATCCCAGGAAGGTCTTTCCATTGAGGTTATATCCCTACCTCGTAAAAAAGGATTTAGAACTGCAGTCAAAGGAATTGAACCCATATGGCCAACAAAACACTTTTATTCGGCGATATGATGGACAGACATGGCGAAGTATACATTCAAGTGTAGTGATATTGGCATGGATTGCGGATTTTCGACACAAGCAGCGACTAAAGAAGAACTTATGCCATTGATAGCAGAACACGCTAAATCAAAGCACGGAATGGCAGAAATTTCCCCGGATGTAATGCAGAAAGTAAATGGGGCAATCAAAAAGAAATTGTTCTGAAGATCTGGTATTCATTTCAAGGTCGTGGAAGTAGAAGAAATCATAGGAACGATAGGTTGCGTGCTTTCCTGGTCCGGCACTAATTCACATAGATTACGGCCTGGCGAATTTACATTTCATTTCTCAAGTTCAGGCGAATGACCAAACTAAGACTGTTCGTTTCTAAACAAGACGATATTGAATAAGTGAAAAGGGAATTGCAGTTCCATTGTTGACTGAAGAAAACAGGAGGATAGGCAAAGATGAAATGCATGATTGCTGGAGTTTTCGTTTCAAGTCCACCTATAAGATTCCAGAAAAAAAGGCCATAACAAAAATTTATGATCTGAAATAGAAAAGCACCAACCAAGCTAATGGAATTCAAAAAAAGTTTGGACAATGCTCCGGCCGGGATTTGGACCCGGGTCGTGGGATTGAGAGCCCCATATGCTTGGCCGGTCTACACTACCGGAGCTAAGCTTAATTCAATGAAAATATAAAACATCTCTCAATGAACAGAACTCAGTTATAGTGCAGCATTAGGTAAGTTCAGTTCTTTCGAGAATAGCTTACAACAAGTTCGCATTGACCTATTGAAGTGGCTAGAGTGTAAATTCAATCTTACCGTCTCTCGCGAAATAATTGTTGGAAACTGCAGCGTCTTCATAGATCTTGAGTCCCTT
>JAJZOM010000292.1 GCA_021811505.1 Thermoplasmata archaeon
CCTTAAATACACATTCAACGAGGACAGAAGAAAGAACCTCAAGGATATAATCCAGTATTCCCTGAGGAATGAAAACATAGTTCCGCAGATGATCATAATATCACATCACAGTGATATGAACACAGTCGCTGACGTTACCTATGAGGTAAAAATGATATCCGGAAAATCAGTTATAGAAACAATCTGAATATAATCTACGGGGCAGTGGCACCAAGTATAGCCTGAATTATCAGTTCAATATGCCTCTGTTCCATGTCCGGAACTGTTTCTATGCTGTTCCTGTGAAACACTGTTTCACAAAGCAACTTACCCTTCTCGTCGAAGATGTCAAAGCTCATACTGGCAAGATCCGCTGATTCGTCAGGAATATCCTCTATGACGCCAAGAATATCCTTTCCCTCTTCCCTGACCTCGCTAAATGTATATTTTAGGCGATATGAACCGAAAGAAAGATCCGTGGTGCCAGTCTTATTCATCATTTCCACAAGCTTTGTGAAGACCTCGCCTTCGTGGCCGGTGTTGAACTGCCTTGCCTTCTCGAATCTCTTCTTCTTATCCCTGTAATCGTCAGATTTCATTCGCAGTGTATAACCATCGCCGGCATTTAACTTTTCGATCTGTTGCTGCTAACGTCCTCAGCACTCTGCTCATTGTACAAATGAAGCTTTTCTCTTTGAACCAGGATCAGAGTTTCATAAAATTAATATCCGAAAAGACACTGGTTTTAAAACATATGAGAATAACGGATCGCGTAGACTTAATCGACGGGACAATGGCACATTCCTATGTCTTTTACAGTTCCTCCGGCATCGTACTTTTTGATACGGGAACTAAGGGCAGCGGCAAAAAGATTGTTGAATATTTCATGAACAGGAAAACAAAACCGGCGTATGTGATTCTGACACACTATCACATGGATCACATAGGCGGATTGCCAAGGATCAAATCGGAGTTCAATCCCGTTGTTTTTATAAATGACGGCGACAGGAAAGTTGTCACCGGTGAAGCCACCATGCCAAGGCCTCCCAATAGACTTGTTTCAATGATGCTGAGACTCGCCAGGGTCACACCTGTCGGGGATGTGAAGAGCCTTAGAGAGATGAACCTGGAGGAGATTAAAATTCTTGAAACACCTGGACATACCCCTGGAAGCACCTCCTTCATAATTGAAAGCGAAAAAGTTATAGTGGTGGGTGATTCCTTAGTAAACAGCAGGGGAAAAGCTACTGTGAGCAAAGCGTTCTCCCTGGACATTGATTTAGCAAGAAAATCCATTGAAAAGCTAAAGAATATGAAGGGTTACAAGGCTCTTCCCGGTCATGGAGACCCACTGGATCTCTAGTTGTATCCTGAGTTCGTATCTTCAATAAATAATTAAATAAGGATGCGTATTGCTATATGATGTCCTTTACGGGTTCGAAGAAAAGGTTCATTGTTTCCATTGTTTCTCTTGTTATTGTCCTTGTGATGATCAGCGTTTCTTTTGCCGGCATTCCCTCTCTTTACAAATTGCTGAATCCTTCTAGCGGTGCAATGGCGCCTGGGACATCCCCTTATTCTCCTGGTGTTACGGAAACAACTGTGACAATAAACGGAGAGATATCATCTATAACCGTGAACAGCCAGGCGGATGGTTTCATTGGCATAGCGTCAAGCAATACCAGGGGAGTGTACTATGAACAGGGATACCTCGAAGCCCAGTACAGGCTTGAAGAGATGACGATACTTGAACTCACTTCACAGGGCAACCTGTCAAGCGTTGTTGGACCATCTGCATTATCGATGGATATTTTCTACAGGGAACTGATGGATAATCAGATTGCACAGGAAGAACTCAATAACCTTTCAAAAACGGGCTCAACCTATCTCGATCTGCAGTACTTTGTTGATGGTATCAATGCCTATATATCTAATCTCAACCCATCACAGTACCCCATCCTTTTCAAACTTCTAGGCTTTTCACCACATCCATGGACTGTAAAGGACATACTTGAAGTTCAGCAGCTGTTTCTATGGGAGAACAGTGCCGGCGGCCTGGATCCCATATATTTCAACTACGCTCTTGAGAAGATGCCTGAAAATGTGATAAGGGCGTTCTACCCTGCATATCCTGCCGGCATACAGAATCCAATAGTGCCATATTCAGTGAATCCCTCTGTGTACAATGAGCATGGAGATATTTCAAACCTCAGCCTTTACACTCCATCATGGAACAACACCAGTTCTCCTTCCATTCTGACTGAATCGTCTTCTATAAATGTCGACGGTCTTTCCCTATCGCAATTGCTGACAAGCATGAGGTACCCGTACCAGGACTTCGGCAGCAACGACTGGGCAGTTAACGGTCCGCTTACCAGCAACCAGTCTGCCCTGGTGGCAAACGATCCTCACCTGACCACCAGCGTCCCTTCCATATGGATGGGTTTTCAACTTGTGGCTCCAGGTCAGAATGTCGTTGGGGTCGTTTTTCCAGGTTTTCCGGGAGTAATTCTTGGACATAATGCAAGGGTAGGATGGGGAGCAACGAACGGCCAGGT
>JAJZOM010000268.1 GCA_021811505.1 Thermoplasmata archaeon
TTGTGAACAATGCGGATCCTTGACATCTGAGCCAAATACTGTAAAGTTTGAACACTATTAATATTGTTAACTGTTATAGTGCAACTGACGATGATTATCAGGTATGAGAGGGGCACAATCATAGTAGAAGATGCAAATAGTATCCCTGCCCAGTGTGTCTACGATGAAAGAATAAAGGCGTATAGGGCACCGTCATACAAATACCGGGATATTATTCGTTCATTCCCCAAAGCGTCGGACCTTGTTTTCGACCAGAATCACAGTGTTGAAGTCACACATTCAGAAGTCCTGAGAAGTTACCAGAAAAAAGCCCTCGATAAATGGCAGGCAAACGGTTTCATGGGTACCATAGTTCTCCCGACTGCAGCGGGCAAAACCCACATAGGTCTTGACGCAATCAGGAGAGTAAATACATCCGCCCTGGTTATAGCTCCCACCATCGAACTGATCCAGCAGTGGCGTGACCGTCTGCAAAAGGTTTTCAATATTGAGATAGGACAGATAGGAGGTGGCGAACGTGATATAAAACAAGTCTCTGTGTCGACCTACGATTCAGCCTATCTCATGGCAGAATCTCTTGGAAACAGGTTCAAGCTCCTCATCTTCGATGAGGTACACCACCTTGCATCCGCACAGTACATACAGATAGCAAAGATGTATGCATCTCCATACCGCCTGGGACTAACTGCTACATATGAGCGCAGTGACATGCTTCATGAGGCTCTCGGGGAATTCATGGGAGAGAAGGTATTTGAAATGGGTTACGAGGAGCTCAGTGAGTATCTCGCGAGCTTCCAGATCGTTCGCATTCCTGTTGAACTTACCCCAGAAGAAGAGGAGGAATATTCAAGGAACAGGGAAATATTCACACAATACCTTAGGCGTGAAAGAATAAGATTCAAGGGACCCTGGGACTTCGAGAAGTTCATAATGAAATCATGGAACCCTGAAGGAAGGGAGGCGTTGCTGGCGTGGCGCAGATCACGTGAAATCGCTTTCAACGCCAGAGTCAAAACCGACACAATGAGATACATCTTCAGCCGGCACAGGGGCGAAAAGACGATAATCTTCACAGAGGATACGGATAGTGCCTATCTCATATCAAGGGAATTCCTGATACCTGCCCTCACATACCTCACACCGGGAAAGGAACGAAAAGAATACCTGTCGATGTTCAGGGACGGAAGAGTAACAGCACTTGTAACCTCAAGGGTGCTTGATGAAGGAGTCGATGTTCCTGACGCAATGGTAGGGGTTGTTCTCAGTGGCTCTGGAAGTTCAAGGCAGTACAGGCAGAGGCTTGGAAGGATACTCCGGCCCGGAGAAGGCAAAAAGGCGGTGCTTTACGAGGTAGTTGCCAAGAGCACTTCGGAATATGGTACTTCGTCAAGGAGGAGAAAAGGTGTTCCCAACAGAACTGATGATGGTAAGGAAAACTAAGAAAGGTGACGTGAAACCGGTTTTCCTCTCGGAGGATTCTTCTGACCTGTGCAAAGGTGTGACCAATTTCATGAAATCGGCGGTTGGCACCAATATGCACTCCATAGATCATGGAAGGAAGGAGATGGAACTCAAATCGGGAAGCCACAAGATAATAAGATCGCTTTTCCTCATTATGGAGCGGTTATCCAGATTCGAACCTCCTTCGCCACTGGAAGCAGACAGAGTAAGGATGGAAATATTCAGCAGATCACCTTATCCCGTAATCACCGCAAGGGAGAGGAATCAAACCCTCACAGCGGTCGCCGGAATTTTCGGTGTTTCTCCAGATGAGATCAACAATGCGTTTTACGCGGACAAGGACAGCGAACAGGTTCTGAAGGAAGTCCCGGAAAAATCTCCTGAGGAGCTTGCAAAGATATTCAATCTTGAACAGATAGAAACCCTGATCATGCACAGCACCTCCGTTATCGTCAATGATTGCTCCAACTGGTATCTCCTCATCCGGAGAATCAAGTCTCTGGGTCTCCTGTTCACCATGTCTGCGGAGAAATCTGAACTTAAGTCCATAACGGTATCGGGACCTGCCTCCATCCTGGAAAAGACAGAAAGATACGGGATAAGACTATCCCAGATGTTCAGGTACCTGTACAGAATGGATCAGTGGTCCATGGAAGCTATCGTGCAGTTGCGAAAAACCGGATCAAAAACTAAGTTTGAATATACTCTTAAGCTGAGTGATGACATTTCGGAATACCTTCCCGGAAACATGGTGAAGACTGAGAAGCCGGAATTGAAATATAATGTCATCTGGGATCCTGAACCGCTTGAACTGAAAGATGGAATGCTGGTCCCATATTGTGCCATTGACATTGACGGAAAAAAAGTATTCGTCAACCTGTCCATAAAAGAATACCTGGACAGAGATCGCGCCATTAAGTCAGAACTTTTGGGCAGGGGAATCACTCTGGAGAACGTATACATTATCTACGGCACTGATAAGAAGATTCCCGGAGAAACATGTTTTAGGGAACAGGTTGACTGGAAAGACCTGGAACTGTTGCTTGAGAAACGGTACATGCATTCATTTTCTTCTGGGAAAATGGTTACCCCTGCGAAAGAGATGTCTATTACTGAGTTTGATACCCTGAAGAATACAGTCGATAATGCCTTCCCTGATTCGGACCAGATCGTTGAAGTAATCCAATCTGCCGGCTTCCCGCTTGATGAAACTCTCCACAAGTTGGGATATAAAATCATGTGGGATGGACTTGACATGAAAATTATCCGGAATGCAGACGTCTTTCCCGCTGATACTGTATCTCCCAAAAAGAGACCTAAGGCATTGGATTCTTGAAAACACACGAGCTGGTCGAATGAACTTTTGTTTGAGTCGGGAATGATGCTGAGAAGTTAGACTTTTTTTAACGTTTCTAGATATTAACTTAACGAATATCGAGTATTCTGCTTGGAAGTACGGGTGCCTGGACACAATTATGGCAGACTTATATCCTGATATTTTATGTGAGGTAGCACTAAGTCAAGCGAATCAGATCTTTTTCTTCTTCCTGAGTTGAAGGTAAGCTATACCAATTACTGCAAGTATCAGGGCTGCAGATACACCTTCCAGAAAATGGTACTGAAAATAAAGCGGAGTATACCCGAAGTTGCTGCTGACATATACCTGCGATGAGAACTGTGAAAGGTTGACGTCACTGGACCCTGTTCTGTTGTATGGCAAAGAATTGTACGGGATCTGTGGAACGATGGGGAAAACAGAGGATAGGTTGGGTGCCGAGTTAATATCCAGGGGAGAAAAATACATCGATGTCGGAAGGAATCTGTTTACCTGTGCCGGAAAAGTGATCGGAGGCCTGATCACCTTCTGTGAACTGTAGGTATGGTTAAAGTTAAACAGGTCCAGCGGAAGATTTGCTTTCGAAACAAAATAGTTGAGTGCGGGAAGATTCCAGTTATAATCTATGAAAGCAAGAATAGACCCATGATTCATAACAGTGTTTGAAATGTATCCCTCCTTGGCATATGGGGAGATGAGGATAAAGGGCACCCTGAAACCAAGCTGGTGCCCGCCTGTAACAGGAGGGGCAACCTGATCATAGTAGCCTCCTCCCTCGTCATACGTGACAATGAGTGCTGAATTGTTCCAGTATCTGCTTTTCATCAGCTGTTCAGTGATATAAAGCATCATGAGCTGACCTGGAAGAACACTGTCTGGAGGATGTTGACTGTAACCGTATGCGCCTCCGGAAACCATGGATACGAATGAAACATCGGGGAGCGTTCCGTTTTGAAGAGAGTTGGTGAATGAGCTCCAAGGGGCAATGTTGCCAGAGAATTTGTTGATTCCAGATATAAAATCAAGTGGATAATTTCCAAGAGATGGATTCCTGAAATAATAATTCCACGAGACGTTGTAACTGCTCATTTCAGAGAATATGGTCTGAGAAACCGGTAAAAATGACGTTGGAAAGATATGGTCCTGTTTTACCTGGGAGTATCCGGCAAGGCTGTATAACCTGTTTGGAAGTGTTTCACTGAGTGTGCTGCTGAAGTACATGTCGGCAAGGCTGAACTGCTGAGCCAGATCCCACTCAATTGCCATCTGGTTGACAGTAAAGTAATACAAGGATGATGGTCCAGACCCGTTGAGGAAATGGTTCATTCTTCCGTTGTTCCAGTCCACATGGTAATTGGAGTAACCTTCGGTGGGATCTGACGTCTGGAAAGACCCGTTCTGCACCGAAGTAAGATTTTCGTTTACCGGGTGTGACAGCAGGTTTACGGGAACAATTATTTGTCCTGTTGAGTTGTTCATTGGATTATTGGGATAGACTCCAAAAAGGTTGTCAAAACTATGATTCTCCATCATAAGAATAATTAAGTGTTTTATGGGAGTTTTTGTGGTATCCGTATTTGAAGCTGTGTTCTCACTCACCATAGGCAAAATCATCAAGGCAAGAACAAATACAGAAATGAGCTTGATGGAAATCAATGCCTGACTATATGGCAATATGAAAATATTAGCATTTCGCCAGCCAAAGAAGAAATTTCAGTTGTCATAGGTTTTCCCCTTAACCCTTAACGGGAACGCCGTAATATCTGATACGATGACGACCACAAGAAGAAATCCTTTTGTTCAGATCAAAGACAAGTAATGTGGCGGAACGGTATCATTACTCAAAGCTTTCCCACTAAACAGGTTCTATGCCGGTAAGTGTGAGATTCCATTCCGGAAATTTTTGATTTGCTGCCTTGATGCGTTCCATTAATTCAGAGTTAAACATATTCGGGCTTACATTTTGGATTTCAAATCTTCCGTCAAGCAATGACTGCGTTCGATTCAGGGCTGGCATAATAACATTCTCGGACAGCTTACCGATCTCAGACAGTAGCGGGTTTTCAGTCTCCGTTTCATATATTCCATTCTTGCCGGATATCTCAACAACGCCTGATGGGATCACTTCAAGTGCTTCATCGAGGTAAAAAATACTCTTTATCTTCCCGTCTGTTCTCAGATATTTTGTTTCTCTTGCCCATACGCGCGTACCGATTGGATTTCTATCTGGAGATAATTCTGGAGATGGAGGGGTAGAAGTCAGGGTGACTACGTTGAGCGGAATCTTTCCAGCGAAATAATCCATGGCATCGTGATAGGATTCACTCTTTCCGAGATATTTGACAGACATCCCTTCAGGAGCTTCTTCAGACATTAACAACCGGGATATCTCCTTAATCATGGCAGAATGAAATCTGAAGTGAAAATAATGGCAGCATCCTTCGACAAAGTGTGCGTCGATGATCACGGAAGGAAGTTCGAGTAGTCTCCTGCCGAAGAATTCGTACTGGGAGTATACCTTATCGCTTGCAAAAATAGTCTGTTTCCCGTTGATCTCACGTGCTTCCGACTTTCTCAGGAAAATATCGGCATCCCTATTCGTGATGTTTTCCCGGTCGAAGAAATACAGGGAACCTATAGAATTGGGAGAAATTACAAGTGACGCGGGAATAAAGAGGCTGTGTTCTTCGGAGAACTTCTCAATTGGTGTCCCGGTCTGTATGGAAATAACGAGCTTCATGTCCAGCCTGTTTCGGATATCCCGGTAAAGCATATTCTGTTAAGATTGTGGGCAAATATATGTAATTAATGATGTACGGGTTGCACGTTCTGTTTCGCTACGCATCTATGAATACAGTATGTTTTTCGGATTATCCAGCGGTTAGAGGTAGATACACTTAGCGTACCGGTTAGTCTTGCCAGCAATATCTGAGGGTTTTCTCCATTGGGATCTGTGATTTGCCACTTTATGAAGCTGAGACCACCATCACTTCAGGAGGGATAGGATTCTATATCGAGTTATCACTCACAAGTTTTTAGAATCAGTTGACCGTGAAATTTATTGTAAATTTCGCACTATTCCTTAAAAATTCAGACAGTTCAGTGTTAATCAGATGAACTTCATCAAGAATTGAAGATTCTTATGCGTTTTGATGACGGTGCAAAAATATTAATTCAGGCAGATAATACGCGATAACAATGGAGGAAAGCTTGACCAGTCGTTCCATAGGCATGGATGCCATATTCCAATACACTGGTTCTGGGGTTCAACTCTTTTCCGGAGCTATTTTCTATATTATCATCGTCAGGCTTTTCAGTACTACTGCGGTTGGGGCTATCGCCCTCTTCCTGGCCATTGTCGGGCTTTTCAACGTAATTTTTTCCTTTGGTCTCGGGACTGCAGCTCAGCATTTTACCTCCTACAACTTGGGTAATGGTAATTATGCCAGCGTGAAAAAGACTATCTACAAAATCATAGGTATCGGTTTTGTTCTTGCGATTGCCGGGTTCGTGTCACTTTTTGCTTCCAGCAGTGAAATATCCCTCATATTCCTTCACACAGCAAAAGACACTGTTCTTGTCAGATTGCTGAGCGTCGTTTTACTGGGAAATATCCTTTTCGGGGTCCTGAACGGCGCTCTGCTTGGATTGCAAAGTTTCCGACTGTCTGCGATAATCAATATAATAATATGGGTATCATATTATTTCGGTTCAGTAGTGTTGGTTGTGTTCATAAGAACCCTGGACACAATGGTACTGGGCTGGACTATTGGTATATTTCTTGGTGTTACGATTGAGCTTATAGCAATCCTTAGAATGGTACACAACTTCCATGGAAGGGGGAATGCTCCTTCCGGCAATATTCTAATAAGATATTCATTTCCTGTCCTGCTCTCGGGACTTATAGGTTATGGATCGGCGTATGCTGACAGATTTATCGTCGCCGGACTCCTAAGCCTGTCTTCCCTGGGTGTTTACAATTTTGCACTGCTGATATCATCTTCAATAGCTTTCTTAGCTGTTCCGTTTAACAATATTCTAATGCCAAAATTCTCAGAGCTCTTTGGAAGGGGTGCCAGGAATGAGATCTCTGAACACGTACGGGCATCCACTCTCCTGCTTTCATCAATCTATGTTCCCGCCGCTCTTGGCATAGCTGCCCTTTCACCCTTGATTATTGGCCTGTTCGGAGGCAGTAATTATGCCGGAGGAAACCTGCCCCTGAGCATAATAATGTTTTTTTCGGCTCTCTTCATTTCACAGAATATTCTGGTACAGGCAATAGCCTCAGTCAGGAAAACAAAACTTTTCATCTATTCGAGTGCCGCTGCACTTGGTAGTAACGTTGTTTTTTCATTTATTCTGATTCCAAGATTTGATTTAATTGGTGCAGCCATAGGTTTCTCTTCAGTTTACGCTGCGTCATTCCTTGTCATGTATGCATTTTCCTTAAAAGAGAAAATAGTTTCTTTTGACATTTTTGGATTTGCCAAGGTATGGATCGCAACAGCAATAATGTTCCTGGCTGTTTTGGCTGTAGAGAATTTTCTCGAGGCAAGTATGCACCTGGGAATAGTCCTTCTTCCGTTTTACATAATAATGGGTGCGCTCATCTATATAATATGCGCTAGGCTTTTCAAGCTCTTCAATAGCGAGAATAAGGATGTTGTTCTTTCACTGTTTCCGGAAAATCACCCCACGATCAGGAAACTCATTTCTATTTTCGTTCTTCACTGATTTCGGGATTGTGGCGCTCGGAAGTGTACAAAAAAATGTGGCATATTTCACAAATGAATTATTGTTCATGCACTGATTTTCAATACAGGTATGGCAACTCCATCTCCTCTCGGATCAGAACCGCCGATCACAACTCCATCCTTTGTTTTGAGTGTGATCTGGGCATGACCTGTCTGTGAAGAATGCTGTTCCAGAGGCATGATGGACAAACCGTGCAGATCATAATTTTTTAGTTTGTCATAAAGGGGGACTTCTGCCAACATCTTTCCGGGTTTCTCGTATATTGTACCCGGGAATGCCCATCTTGGGGCATCCAGTGACAGCTGAGGATCAAGGCATCCATCAATCAGTGATCTGATCAGTTGAACATGTATCTGTGGTTGAATGTCGCCTCCCATCGTACCGAGTGAGAATTGGAAATCACCGTCTTTTTCAGCCATAGCTGCACAAAGTGTGTGAAACGTCCTTTTACCTGGCTGCAGAGAATTGTGATGATCTTTCTCAAGTGAGAAATAACAGCCCCTGTTCTGCAGAACAAATCCAGTCCCGGATGGAACAATTCCAGATCCAAATCCCATGTAATTGCTCTGTATAATTGAAACAGAGTTCCCGTCTTTATCAGCTATGGTAAAATATGTTGTGTCACCGGGATCAGAAACATTCCGGTTGTCGTATCGCACTGAATTTCCGGCAAGTAGTTCCCTTGCGTATGAAATATCGGTAAAGTTCTTAGGAAGCTTTTGAAAGGCAGGATCTGCGATGAACTTTGATCTCTCTTCATATGCAATGAGTCCTGCATGGATTATTTCCAGGAATTTTTCACGTTCATCTGAAGACTTTCTGTTCTCCTGCAGTTCGGATAACAGATTGAGCCAGAGTAACACCGTCGCACCCTGACTGTTGGGATTAGTCTCGTAAATATCGTATCCCTCATAATTCGTTTTTAGTGGAGTTTCTACCGTGGTCTTATGCTGTTTGAAATCATTTTCTTCGAATAGCATTCCCTGGTTCCGGAGCCCCTTGAATATCCGATCAAGCAGATGACCGGAATAGAAGGTGTCAGGGCCTTCTGAAATGAGATCACCAAGTGTGGCAGCAAGATCCGGCTGTTTGAATATTATTCCCGATCCCAGAAATCTGCCATTCGGCTTAAAAATTTTACCCCATCCGTACTCTTCAAGGTGTGGCGCTGAGACTTCAACAGATTTTGAATAGTTATGGGTAACAGGAAATCCGTCTTTCGCAAGTTTCAGTGCAGGTCTGAGTAAATCCGAAAATTCCATTGTTCCGTAATTTTTTTGAATAATTCCCCATGCGTGAACAATGCCTGGCACAGTGATTGCCGAAAGCTCTCCCCTCTGAGGAATGTTCTCAAGCCCAAGCTCTTCGTAATATGGGATTGTAGCTGATTTCGCAGCCCGTCCACTGCCATTGTAATCCATGATTGGCTTACCGTTGATCCTTATGAGTGCGAACAAGTCTCCTCCCAGGCCGCAAAGGTTATTCTGTGTAACGCAAAGAGCAGCGCTGGTGGCAATGGCGGCGTCAACAACATTCCCACCTTCCTCCATTATCCTGGATCCTATAAGGGAAGCCTGCAGGCTTGAGGATGCGGTTACACCGTAAGATGACATGGCATTTGGTCTTGTTCTCATAAAAGCCTGATCCACATATACAATAAATGTTTGTTTTGACATTTGCCTGCCTAAATTTTGATCAATAACTATTTTCCCAAGAATCGCAGGGTTTTTACACAACTTTTTAACTATCATGAGTGAAACGTCCTCGGTATAGCCGGAAGAGGAAGTCGACCATGGCGGAAATTCCAAAGAGTTTTAAATCACCTAACCGTTATTTGTCATTCTGATGAAAAGTGGAGAGACCGTAACTGACCACCTGATGCTTGAAACCGCAAACGGAGAAACTCCTCTGGCCTACGTCAGGCAGGAAGATATCATATATCTTGTTTCATCGGGATATGAAGCAAGATGGCCATCCCATATTCTCAGGCAAGGAAAAGCTTCAGTAAAAGTTAAAGGCAGCAGATTTGAAACCGATGCACAGCTCGTAACAGACCAGAATGAACGTAACAAAGTCTTCCAGGAATTTATACATAAATATGGTCAGTCAAAAGTTTCCGAATGGTACTCCGGTTATTCCAGGATAATTAAGCTGAATCCTGCAGGAGATATTACGGGACATGATGGCATTTCAAATTATTATACGTGGCTGGAATCGGAATTTGATTCAATTGCATACGAATACGACAGACATATCTTTGGCAACAAGATAAATGCGATGCTCAGGGATCGTTCGCTTTCCACGATGACTCGTTCATTCGCAAAATCTGGAAAATTGCTTGAAATAGGTTCAGGCACTGGAACTGAGACCATAGAACTTTTGAAGGCTGGCCATGAGATTGTTTCGCTTGATATTTCAACCAAAATGCTGGATGTACTGGAAAATAAGGCCAGATCAAGTGGAGTGGAAATCAGGCTGCAAACACGAAAACTCCGGGCAAGTGAACTGGGAAAGGTCCTGGACGAATTCGGCGATCATTATTTTGACGGAATATATTCCACTTACGGGGCATTAAACTGCGAACCGGATATCAATTTCCTTCCTGAACTGGCACACAGAGCTCTCAAGCCAGGAGGCAAGATGGTTGTTGCAGTCTATAATAAGCTCTGTGCATTCGAAATCACGGGTTATCTCCTCAGATTTAAGATCAAGAATGCCTTTTCCAGGCTGTACGACATGATACCTGAAGGAAAGTCGAGATTCTGCGTTGACACTTATGCTTACACTCTTCCGCACTTCCTGAGTTTATTTGACGGGTATTTTACTGTTGAATCTGTAGAAGGCCTGCCGGTGCTGATTCCCCCTTCCAATTTCGTGAAATACATGAATAAATTCGATCGGAAATTCGACATGTTGAAGAATATTGACAGGAAAATAGGGAAAATCTGGCCATTGACTATGCTCGGTGATCATTTTCTTGTTTCCTTTGTCCGTAAATGAGAAATTCGAGTTTAGGGCTGTTTTTTACAATGTCTTTTCTTCAGTTATTATTGCTGCGTGGATTTCCGGAATATCGTAATTCAGGTTTTCAACAATTTTGTCTCCCACCGGGCGACGTCTCATTATGATACCCGCCTTTGATATCAGGAACAGGAAAGATGATTTCTTTGTGTCGACGCCAAGACATAGGCCATGGTTGGAAAAGAGGTACTTGATGAGGAATCTTTCTGAGTATATCTTCATTCAACCACTTTTCCTTTCACGGGAGAGTGTCAAACCTCTACCTGCCTCCTATCCATATGGTGCCATCTTTCCGGATTGAGGAAACCGTTCAGGAGTTTCGCCTGGAAAACCGGAGTGTATAGTATATTTCTGAGCTTCCTTGAATTGGACAGCATCAGGAAGACGACAAGAAGTGAATATAAAACCTCCCGTGGGTTAACGCCTGCAGTTATCCTGATCTGGGCTCCCTGCCATTCAGGCCAGTACCTGTAACTTCTGTAGACTGAGTGATGTTCCATGGAATCTCTGACATACCTGACTTTAAGCCTATTTTCGCGTAATTTACAATGTATGAAAAAAGTCTCCCTTCCTTCAATGTTCGCAGGAATAAGTACTGATTTGGCCAGATCCAGTCGCATCAAAGTGAGCCCGAGTGGAATACCGTAATGGAAAATGTGTCCTTTTGCCGATCCTACTACCGCTCCGGTCTTTTCCTTTCTTATGAGTTTAATAGCCTCTTCCAGAAAATCCTCCCTTTTTATTGTCACATCACTGTCAAGGAAGATCAGGTATTCTGTCCCAGCCATTTCTATGGCCTTGGATGTGGCAAATCCCAGTCCTACATCCTCCTGATAAATCTCGGCTCCATACTTCCTCGCTATTTCAAGGGTACTGTCAGTGCTATTGTGATCCACTATCAACAGCCGGTTAACTGGCAGGAAATTACGGGCGGTGGATAGGCACGATTCCAGATATCTGCCCGAATTGAATGTTCGGACAATTACATCTAATCCTTCAATGCCGCAAGAATCAATACTCTGCACGTCATCCCCTTTAATTTTAATGGCAGGGTTAACAAGATCCGCTGTCATTGGCCATCCTTCCTTGTGTTCACGATTTTCCAGACATTAAGTTTCGCTCCCCTTCTAAACGCCTGTCTGGATTTTAGCAACGATAAAACTTCCACTACTCCGGTAAAGAATATGAAAAGTGAATCTTTCGGATATCGTTTAATGAAGTGTAACAACACATTCCATGCCGACCGGAAATCCTCTGAAACCAACAGGCTCAGGGAACAATGAACTTTGTTGAATTTCCTGGATTCATAGTGTCCGAAATTTACTCTTACTCTCTGTTGAAACAGTTCAGGTAATCTGTCAGGGACAAAATTCCGCACCACAATTTGACGGTCATAAAGAATCCTGAGACCAGAATTGTAAACATGGTGACAAAGGAATTCATCATCATTTACAATGTCCTTAAAATTGATCTTCACTGGATTGCGGACCGCCTGAAATTCACCACCGGAAAAAAATCTGCCATGGTTTTGCATATAGTCAAGGAATACATCGCGCATGTGCCACATTACACTCCCGACGCGCTCAGCAAAGTTTTCCGGCGCATATGGTTCTACCATAGGTATCACCATTCCGACGTTCTCTGCGAATCTCTCTTCACACTTTGAAAAAATATCGGGTTCAAATCTCACATCACCGGATATTATGTAGGTGAAATCGCCTTTCACATGCTCAATTGCACGATTAAGTGAGTTGCTCTTTCCAAGCCGTGATTCCTCATAAAGTAAAGTGACTCTCCGGCTGTTCAGTTTTCCTGAGTTGGATTCAAGGTTAAGCCGACCGCCTACGGCTAGAATAACCTTGTCGACATTGTACTTCTCCAGGTTCTCCATTATGGAATTGAAATCCCTCTGTGATGAATACGAGAAGAATATGGCAGAGCTCGTCATGCATGCCGGCCTCCGGATAATCTCTCCTTCAGATCATGATATTTCTGCGTATCGAGATAGAATTTGTGTATTCCCAGCACTGCCCTGTATCTACCTTCGTTTCCGACTTTTAAAACTGCCTTTTTCTCGTTTCTCGCCGTCTTGATGTAGATAAATGGTGCCAGAATCAGGAACAGAACCATGTTGAGGATATGGACTGACGGTCCGGTATTCATATCTACTGGCGTACTCTCTGACCGCCATTGTGGAATATAGCTCCTGATGAATGGGCTTTTTGAAAGAAGGCTGTCATAGTAGTTCTTTCCTATCAGTGGAATCACGTGATATGAATCTGAAGCAAGAAGGTAATCGCCCTCTTGAGAGAACATCTCATCAGCAAATTTCTCATCCATGGTGA
>JAJZOM010000245.1 GCA_021811505.1 Thermoplasmata archaeon
TGTAATCAGATATTTTACTGTAGCGTAGTGCCATTCAACTATGGTTTCTTCATCTATACCCATAGATTCCTTTTCGGAGTTAACTTGTAGTTGCGCCTCGGTTGCATATTTAGTTCGGTAAGGCGTAATAAGGCCACGCATATTGGCAAAGAAAGACTCCGTAAGTTCCTGTGATTCTCCTTTGAGTCTTTTATTCCAGTGTTTTTCAAATTCCTTCCAAGCCGACAAAGTGACGACAGCCTTGGTATCATTCAATGCTATCCAGTATCTGAGAAATGCAATGTATTTATTAGATCTCTCTGGTAATTCAAATAATACATCCTGTGTGATAACTATCTTTACAGTATTATCAGTCAAAAAAAATCTAGCTCACTATATCTATTTTAATTTCTCATAAAAAGTATCGAAGTAATCGTTTATAGTTCCTTCAATGGGATCTACACTGACAACCCTCAAAGGTGAAGACTCTGCATATGAGACCTTGACATAACCTTTAAAGTTAAACTCATTAGGAAGGTTTTCTAATTTCCCCTGAACCTCCCTCTTAGCAGCATCTGAAAGTTGATTCACCTTTCTTATCTGGATTTCTACAATCCTTTCGCCGCTCATGTTCTTTTATCCCTCATGTACTATATCTTTATATCCTATATGAAATTGCATGAAATAGTTATATTTAATACATGGTATCATAATAGTCTTAGATTTTTTTACCATATGTAGTTGTATTCAAATTGCTAAATTTCCGTCAACACTTTCTCGATCTTCGCCAGTCCGTGCAGGAAGGTCATTTCATCAATAAGTACTGGAGGAGTTATTTTCAACACATTGTTTTTCTCCCCGACAAGACTGCAGATGACGCCTTCCCTGGATAATCGTTCCCTGACGTCGTATGCATATTCAGTTCCTTCGTCGCCACCGCCGGAAAGATCCACTCCAATCATGAAGCCTCTTCCTCGTACCTCCAGGATTCTTTGATTCCTTATTTTTCGAAGTCTTGTGATTGCCAGCATTCCCATCTCTCTCACATTGATCAACTGATCCTCGGTCAGAGCTTTCATGACATTTATCCCCACGGAAGCACATGCAGCGTTGCCGCCCTGCATCCCCAGTACGTTCCCAAACGGCCTGTCCCATGATCCATTGTAGAGTACACCCCCAATAGGCAATCCTGCCGCCATGCCCTTGCCTATACATACCATATCCGGAACCAGATCATGCTTCCTGAAAAGGAACATTTCACCTGATCTTCCAAATCCAGTATACACCTCATCCACTATAATGCGAAGGCCATATTTTCCGGAAAGCGCCTTCAGGTGCCTGATGAATTCCTCAGAGAGCACTATCACTCCTCCGTCTGACTGGATTAGCTCCATAATCAGAGGCTTTCCGTTGAAGTCCCAGGATCCGGCTGCCTTTTCCATTATCGACTCATTATATTCTTTGACTGAATGTTCTTCATCCGGACTTTTGGGGATTCTGAGATGGACAATTCTGTTGTCGTAGTCTATCCCAAGACCGTTTGAAACGAGATATGTGAGATAAGTTCTGCCATGATATGCACCTTCGAGTGAAACAATGGGTGGGCCGTATCTTGACAAGGGCATGGCGCACGCTTCAGTTCCGGATGTTGTGTAAGCTATTTTTTCGAACCCGGAAGCTCTCCTCAGCATTTCTGTGAAGGTTTCAGTGTACCGGTTTTTAAAAACGAGCGAACTTACCGGGGAAATATCCAGTGTTTTGAAGAAGTCATAACCGGTCGTCATACCTGAACCAGAGAAGTCCAGATATTTCTCCTCTCCTGATTTTACGTAGAATCTGTCGGTTCCAGTAACCATCAGTTCAAATTTTTTGAATTGCGGACTAACCATTTGCTGGCCTCATTGTTTAAGGATAGAAAAAATAGGGGTTAAAATTTGACCCCGTAAAAATTACGCCTTAGTATCCTCGAGCTTGTCCATTTTCAACTTGTTCCGTCTTACGAATGTTACGGCCACAGCAATTACTATCCATGCCGGTATCATGTAATACGCTATAGAAAGAGGCCAGGTCAGGCCAAGCAGGGAATAATAGATTGCTACTATCATCAGGATGGATGCGATGGTGGGTGCAACGATGTGCGTCAGAATTTTTGTTATCCCAAGCTTCTTCGTAAAAAGGATCAGTGCCTGATTTACTATCACGTGGTATATCAGGGTAAACACTGTGATGGCTATTGCCCATATTACAAACGCGTCGAAGAGACCGTCACCTACGCCGAATAAGTATATCATCGGTAGAAGCGTCAGGAGTATTCCGACTACGACTGTTATGAACACCGCTATCACTGAAACGTACGGCGTTTTGTGCTTGGGATGAATTTTTGTCAACACCGAAGGAAATATGCCGTCCCTTGCCAGTGCGTAAAGTGCCCTGGAACCGCTGTTACCGAACAATACTGGAGACATAAGCTGTGAGACTTCCACCACAACAAACGCTGCCACTGCAAGTCCGGTCCCGTAATACGCCTGAGTCA
>JAJZOM010000133.1 GCA_021811505.1 Thermoplasmata archaeon
CAGGGGGTTCATGCAGGTGAAAACTTTCCCGCATGATGGACATGTCTTCAACATTCTTTTCCTGAGTGGTTAAGATGTCGAATATTTTTATTTCTTTCGCATAACTTGCTAAATATTAAATCTGGACATCAATTTGAATAAAGTTCAATGGCTGCCTTCAATAGTACCTTTTGGCAGAATCGCCGTTCAAACCTCTTTTTGCATTGACGGCTATCTCATTCTCAGGCTGGCTTGCACATAGATTATATATCAAATTACCCATCTATAACAGGACATGGGCGTAGACATTGGTGACATAGCGTCAAAAAAGACCATAAAGATAAAGGATTTTTCAGGGTCGATAGTCTCTGTCGATGCATATAATATACTCTACCAGTTTCTGAGCAGCATCAGACAGCCAGATGGTACCCCGCTCATGGATGATAATGGCAATGTCACTTCACATCTGTCCGGGGTGTTCTACAGGACAGTTGCGTTGCTGGAGAACGGCATTAGACCGGTGTATGTGTTTGATGGAAAGCCTTCCCCTCTGAAGAACAGAACCATCGAGGAAAGAAGGCTCATCAAGGAAAAGAGCAGGATCGAGCTGGAACAGGCAATTAGTGAGGGAAATGAGGAGAGAATCAGGTCCCTGTCCTCGAGAATAAACTACATAACTAAGGACATTGTGGAGGAGACAAAGACACTACTCGAGTACATGGGCCTTCCATATGTACAGGCTGTTTCAGAGGGAGAGGCACAGGCGTCTGCGATGTCCAGAGATGGCATTGTTCAGGGAGTGATCTCACAAGACTATGATTGCCTTCTTTTTGGAGCAGCAAAAGTGCTCAGAAATTTCACATTCAATGGAAGAAGGAAACTGCCGGGCAGAAACATTTACATCAATGTCTCGCCCGAGTTGATCGATCTGCAGGAAACGCTTGAAATGAACAAGATTACAAGGGAGCAGTTGATTGACATTGGAATTCTTGTTGGAACGGATTTTAACCTGGGATTGAAGAGGATAGGCGCCAAAACTGCACTAAACCTGATCAGGAAATATGGAAACATAAAGCGAGTGCTCATTGAAAAAAAGACCACAATAGAAAATCTTGATGCTATCAAGGATTTGTTCATCAACCCTCCTGCTACAACGGATTATAAAATTGCGTTCAACCTTCCCGATGAAAGTAAGATAATTGATTTCCTCTGCAACGTCCATTCCTTTTCTCCAGGAAGGGTTGAACCTTATGTCAGCGTTCTGAAAGATGCACTAAAGGGGAGATCACAGACCAATCTGGACTTCTTCTAGGATGTTGCACTCTTCATCAGTTCACCTTAATAAAAGGCAGTTCCGAAGTTATCTGCTATCATTGGTGGCATCGTAATAAGCCCCGACAGACCATGCCTGAGGATTACATGGAATAATTCGCATTGACTGATGCCGGATGAGCTCTCCGGACCTCTTCACCCCAAAATACTCAGGAAATCCCTTCATCTTTTCCATCGAAAGTGCAATGCGTTCCCTTATTTCCTTGCTCTCCTTGTGATAGCCGCGTTTGTCAAGGCCCTTCCAAATTATGAAATTATCCTGGGGCCATACCGCACCCCTCTGGTAAGCCTTTTCGTCAAAGTACGCAGACTTCGATGACATGGATCTGATTCCGTAATCAGTGAGCATATCGGGCTCAAATATTCTGTCCACCACCAGTCTCTCCATTTTTCTTGACAGAATTCCTGAAATTAAAAGGTGACCAGGATCGCTAGTGACTGATCGTTCCGCTACTCCATCCCCATCAACTGCAAGAGCATAGTATCCCTCATCCTCGATGAAGAAATAGCTGTCCAGTTGATCCTTGATAGTAGCCGATGATCTGTCAATTCTTTCTATGAGATCAGGAAATTTACCCATACTTGAATATTTTTCAATAAGCTGCTTCCCCTTCCTCAGCGCCATGTATGCATACCCCTGAACACCCACTACAGACACCGGATCCTTGAGAATGTCCAAGATATATCCTATTCCATCGCGCCAGGACTGGGACTGGAGACCAGACCCTTTCATAGCCTTGATATATGCGAGAAATCTGTCTTTTATCCCGAAATCAAGTATCCATTTCAGTCCATTGATTGCAGAATCCATAATCTGCGGGAAAGATTCTGGCACGCCGTAATTATCGAGAAAATCTGCAGCAAGCATGACATAAAGCGGAGTGCTGTCCACTGAGAAATAATTCTTTCCCATGGAAAGCCAGGGCAGTTCCCTGGATCTGGCCTCGATGAGCTTTTTATCGGTCTGCAACTCATGCAGTATTTTCCCAGGTTCCTCTGATGTTGATCCAACTTTCATTTTCCCCTGGTACCTTGAAAGTATTTCCAGTGTGGAGAGTGGTATTGATCTGTCGTGGTTCATCAGCTCCATCGAGGAAATTATGGAGTCTCTCCCAAAAAGCGCCTTGAACTTCGGAAGACCCGCATAAAGGAATCCTTCCGGGCTTCTAAGTTTTTGAATCGCTTCCGAAATCGTATTTTTATCCATCATTAAGCGTGTTGTCATTCCGGAAGATGATAAAAACTTTGCATCACCCTGCAAAGAAACGTTACTGAAGCAGATTCTGCCAGTCCTGCTTCATTTTAAGCGTTGAAGATAACTACCCTTGGTGATATGATGCTTTAAAAAATTAAACAGATGCTTCAAATTGCTTGAACTTTGATATGGAAAACCGTATCTGTTCGCCAATTTTATATCTCCTGTCTGCCTTGAGAATCAGGCTTTCCCCATCGTCGGTTTTGCCGTGGATAAAGTAAATTCCTCCAACATTCTCCGACGAGTCTATTTCTAGTTTATACTCGCCCTGCCCTAACTCTACCCACTCCGGCCTGAAACCTTTTGACCCGACGAAGTTCATGGGATAATCACCGACAAAATCTCCTATCCACGGAGTTTTGGGATCGTTATACAAATCGTTGTAAGAGGATATCTGTTCAAATGTCCCCTGATGGAGAACTCCTACCCTATCACCCAAAGCCTCGGCCTCTTTCTGATCGTGTGTTACAAAAACGAAAGTCTGGTGGAGATCCTGCTGAAGCTTTTTTAGTTCTCCCCTGGCTGAGTATCTGACCCTTGCATCCAGATTGCTCAGTGGTTCGTCAAGCAAAAATAGCGTTGGATTCCTTACTATAGCCCGGGCAAGAGCAACTCTCTGTTGCTGTCCTCCGCTGATCTGAGTAACCTTCTTACTCAGAATTTCTCCAATGTTAAGTTTATCCGCAATGCTCCTCACCTTCTCCGGTATGTTTCTTATTCTATGCATTTTCAAGGGAAAAGCGATGTTCTGATAAACGGTCATGTTCGGATACAATGCATAGTTCTGGAATACCATTGCAAGGTTCCTCTTATTTGGAGGAAGTCGTGTGACATCTTTTCCGTCGATCAGTATTTTCCCTGAATCGGGCTGTTCAATTCCCACTATCAATTTGAGAAGGGTTGATTTACCGGTTCCGGAAGGTCCGAGAACAACGAAGAATTCACCCGCCTCAATCGAAATAGACAGATCGTTGATCACTTTTGTCTTTCCGTAACTTTTTGTCACATTTCTGAGTTCCAGTTTGACTACCATTTTCTCACCTGATTATATTCCTTAATTGCATTTTCTAATGCAGCATTGACTTCATTTTTCCCGTTCGTGAACATGAATGTTCGCCTGAAGACATTTAAATCTATGTTATCATCCGGTTATCCCCGCAGTCAGATAATTTCCCTTGATGAACTTGGAAAGAATAATTGTAAGCACAATAACAGGAATGGTCACCAGAAGTGAGAATGAGGCAGCAGTAAGAATATTTCCCCTGGCAGTGCTGTCAAGATATATCAGTACCGGCAATGTGGGATGAACCGGAGAGAGTATTACTGCAAACGTAAACTCATCCCACGACATGAGCCACGACAGAAGAAATGCGGATACCACCCCTGGAACTGCAAGTGGAAAAATCACCGTATAAAGGGCCTGCATAAATGAGGCCCCGTCGACCCTTGCCTGGTTTTCCAGCTGTTTTGGTACCGATTCCAGAGATCCCATTATAAGAAAGACAGTCAACGGGAGAACAATCAACTCCTGCGCAAACGCAAGGCCAAGGGAAGAGTCATACAGTCCCAGCTTAAGGAATGTTGCGCTAATGGGAATAGCAATTGTAATTGATGGGATCATTGTGGAGAAAAAAAGGAGAGCTATGATAATACTTCCAAGTTTGAAGGAAAGTTTGCTTAGGCCGAAGGCTGCATGAAAGCCAAGCAGAATTGCAATAGCCGCCACTATGAAGGCTGTTTCCAAGCTTTTGAAGAAAGCAGCTTCCAGTATTTTTCCATATCCGGCGAATGCGTTATAGAAATTTGCAAGCGTAAATTTAGTCGGAAAGAGGGCGGGGTAATATGCTGCAACCGTCTGGCTTGGGCTTCCAAAGGCGATTATAAATAAAACATATAAAGGCAGAAGAACCAAGAACGTGAAAAAAACCACGCCCACATAGATCGCAACCTTTGCCCTGGGATTTTTGTACTCACTTACCATTTGAATGTCCCACCCCATATCTTGTCCTGTAAAACATTATCAGCGTGGCAAAGATCAGAACGAATCCAAGAAGTATTGTGGCGCCAGCGTAGGCAGGATGTGCATTCACTGTATCATACAGCGAATATGTCATCGTGGTCAGGAGCTGGTAGGGGAAAAGAAGAAGCGCCATTGCGAAAATATTGAACTCACTGATTCCCCTTATCATCAGGGCAATCGCTATAAAACCAGCCATATTCGGTAATGTTATTCTGAAAAACCTTTGTATGACGTTTGCTCCGTCAACCATGGCCTGACTGTAAAGATCGGGGGAAATCGTTGTCATTCCTGCCAGCAGTATGAGCGTCACTATTGGCGTGTTCTTCCATGAATCCGCAAGTATAAGAGCAAACAGGGACGTATCAAAACTTCCCGTCCAATCTAAGGGCTTCACGCCGAAAATGTTCAAAAATGAGTTTGCGTAACCTCCGTATGTGGAGAATATATTGTGAAAAATAACAGCTGTCACAATGGTGGCGACACCGAAAGGTATAAGGATAATGGCAGAGAAAGCTCCTCTACCCTTGAATGGCTTGGCCAAAAGGCTTGCCAGTGCAAACGCAAAAACAAACTGAAGAATAAGTGCAGTAACAGTCACGATGAACGTATTGACTATTGGCCTGGTTCCAAAAACGGATAGCACAAAACTGTAGTTGAAAAGAGTATAACCTCCCTTGATATTTGTAAAACTGTAATAAACAGCCTCTATTGCTGGAATGAATGCTAATATCAGGACGTAAAGTGCTGCGGGCAATATAAGAATGTATGCTGTCCAACTGTCCCTCCATTTAGTCAAGTAATTTCACCCAAAAAAAAGAAAAAAATGGTTATACGGATATTGGTCCGTAGCTGTTGGGATTCTGGTACAGGGTAGCGTTAGCAGATCCGTAGTTGGCTAGGATATAATTGTACATATCCGTATGAGCGGTGGAAAGCAGTGTAGCTATGTCTGAATAGTGTGCGGTATGTGAAACCATAAGCGGATTGAACACATCATTACACAGTATCACCTGCCACTCTGTTATCCAAGGAGTTGGGTTTCTCAAGAACACTCCCGTGGATATTGCCTGACCAAGTGCCTGGTCTATAACAGTGTATTTGCTTGGAAGATTCTGGTAGGCAGCACTGTTAATGGCAACCCATGAAAGGTTCAGTAGAGTCTCCTTCTGCGCCTGAGCTCCTAGCAGGTACTCTACAAAAGCTTCAAGACTTGGAACATTGGTTGCACCCTTTGGTATGAAGAGTACGTCCCCTCCAAGAAGGTGGTTCCCATTTACCGGTCCCGCCGGTCCAGAATAGACACCCAGTGTTGAATTCGTCATGGAGTAGGGCGAAGTTGTCAGAGTGTTGTAGATGTAAGGCCACTGGTAATCAAGTATTGAATAGTTGCCAACTGCAAGGCCATGATATGATCCCCAGTACCCGGTTGTAAATGCAGGCGCCAGATACGAACTCATATTATACAGATTCTGGAATGCATGAAGATCACCAGCATCGTTCAGATATAGTGGATTGCCTCCGAACTGAACCATCATCTGGTACATTTCAGTCGCTGTGCTCGATCCTGTGTGGCCACCGGCCGTTGAAGCACCCTGTATCATTATGGGGTTCTTGCCCGTCTTCTCCTTGATCAGTGCCGCGTCCTGCATCAGAGCAGTGTAGTTAGCAGGAGGAGCTGTTATTCCGGCACTTGCAAATGTAGTCTTATTATAGAATACAAGTGGAACATTTCCCCTGAATGGGAAAAAGTATATGCCGCCAAATACGTTCTTTTCATAATTTACGAGGCTTGATGCTGCGGGTATCAATCCAGCTGGCATTAAGGCAGGTGCCATGTTTGAAAGGTTCATCAGAACATTTCCGGATGAACTGTATATCAGCTGCCCAATTTCAAGATTGTCTTGACCTGCGACAATATTTCCAACTTTACCGGATTTTTCAAGTGCAAGAACATCTGTAGACACCTGTCCGCTCCCCACATTAACGAGACTTACGTGAATACCTGGATATTCAGTTTCGAACTGTGGTATCAGCGTGTTGTTCATATACGTAGCTTCAGAACTGGCCAGGCTTTCATAAAATTGTACATTCACCGTACTAGAACTCGTCTGAGATGAATGAAAAGGGAAATACCCGGCTGAAAAAGCGACTATTGCTACTATTATCACCGCTGCAACCCATCCCCATGGGCGCTTTGGCTCAACTTCACTCGATCCTTGCGTTGATTCTGTCATTGATCAAAACAACGAAGCATTTTATTTAAATGTTTATGTGTTCGTAAAAAAAATTCTCTTCTGAATTCTTATGCTGATGGGTATTTTCATTGAGTCTACACGTAAAAATAATGACTTATCTTAATATCGCTTTCATGAATGAATTGAAAAAACAAGCTATATCAAACCTATGATGTAACCACTTTTTTAATGGTTATTGGTATTACGTCGTTATCAAATTCCAGTATTGCTATTTCCACTGGATCTATAAGATTTTTCGGTATATCAATAATCACTGGAGCTCCCATAGAAATCTGCAATGCCCTAGAACCTATTATTCTGGCTTTTTCAAATTTAGTCAATCCCATGGGTACCAACAAAGCAATAAGGGAATAAACTCAGATACTAATACTTTTTGTATTAGATAATTTTGAAAAAGTGCCGCACCGCATTTGAAGATTCAAGATTTGAACACATTGCTCTAGTGATTTATACCTTGACGCGATAAACCTTGTTATGTTTTCCAATTCCCAGGAAAAAATAGATTCGTCTTTCAAGTTTTTGCTGATATCAAGATCTGCGAGGAGTATCGCACTAATCTTCGTAACTCTTGCTTTTTCTCTTTATCTTAATTCGCTGGGCTACAGTCTAGTTTTTATAGGTATACTGTACCTGTTTATCGTCCTGTTCAACATGTTCTTTTCCCTGATTTTAGGTTTTCTGGGAGACCGGATTGGTTACAGCAGAGCACTTCTCGTCGGCGAGGTTTTACCATTGGCTGGTGTTGCTGGCCTTGCGCTTTCCACGAATATCTATGTAATCGCGCTGTCTGCCATTGTTGGAGGAATTTCTGGCACAGCAGGTGGAATGAGAGGCGCCTTTTCTCCTGGGATGACTGCATTTGTGGCCAGCAACTGGCCCGATGAGATAGGCAGAGTCATGAGACTTTCACGCATAAACGTAGTAGCATCCCTGTCTTCGATTGTGGGTGGTTTTTTTCTCATCATGCATGGTTATTTGTCTCCATATTTTGGGGCTGTTGGAACGTTCCGATTTTTGTTCGGCGTTTCTTTCATGATCCTTCTGATCTCATTCGTTTCTCTTATGCTTCTGAAGGAAAGGAGAAGGCCAAAAAAAACCAGCAGAATCATGAAGAAGGAGAGCTTTTCATACATGATGAAAATAATAATACCGAATATGATAAACGGTGCCGCTATCGGCGTGGCTATTCCTCTCCTTCCTCTGTGGTTTGAACTCAGATTCGGCGTATCTGTCTCCTTTGTGGGTGAAATATTCACTCTGGCATATATCGCCACCGCTCTTGGATCATTCATATCAGGCAAGTACCTCAATTCTGCTCAGATCAGAGCCGTCACTGTTTCATCTGTCACAAGGTTTTTTCAAGGCTTAATCCTCATTATGGTAGCCTTTTCTCCACTGGTCGTTATCGCATTCACGCTCTATGCCGTAAGGAGCGGAATCGCAGGATTGGGGGCACCGATGAGGAGTGCCATTAGTGTCAGGGGCATAGGTAGTGAGGATTATGGAACAGCCTCCAGCATCCAGGGAATGGCAACGAGAGGATCTCAGATGACATCCGGTTTATCTGGTTACCTTATGGATCTATATTTTCCGGCTCCGTTGTTTCTTGGCGGCTTGCTTCAGGTCACAGGATCCTTCGTTTATTACAGAATAATCCGCAACTGGGAGATAAAAAGGGATCAGAAGAAAGAGTGAAACATCATTCCCTGGTATTTTCAGGTTAACAGGCACCATTGTATTTCCAACGCAGCTCTAGAAAATCTCTTTGGAATGGTGACAGTTTACCATTACGAAACATCAGGCATAGAAACACAGAAGAAAACTGTGTAAACGATGCTCAAATTTTGTCCATAAACAATAAGAAATTAACAGGATAGAATTTCTTCTTGTTCATGATATAAATATTGGTTTAAAATGTCATATCATGGCCACAAAGGATTTTCTCAAACGCTTCCTTATGATTGGCGAAAAAAACGTTCTTTCCAGATTGACCAATTATGTGGATCTTGCACAACAATCCCTCACCTATTTGAGTCAGATGTTAACTGGAGGTAATGCTGATTATGAAGGACTCAATGAAAAAATAATGGATATTGAAAAAGAAGGGGATGAATATACATCGAACATCAACCACGATATCACAAGTGGCGCAATAAGTTCAAATCTGATGGATACACTCATTATTCTGGTTGACAAATGTGACGACCTCCTGGACGATTCATACTTCATCAGCAGAGAGATTAGAAGGATGATGAGAAACCACAGCAAGAATGATCAGGCTTCAGCCGATCTCCTTGTTCGCAGCTACTCCAGCCTCAATGATATGCTTTCCTACGGAATGAGAGCCCTGAGATTGGTCAAGGACTTGCTTAACTCTGCTGACATCACGGTGATTAAGTCCAAGAGAAAGGAGATCGAGGACCTTGAGGAAGAGGTCGACGAACTCAAGGACAACCTCATTGATGAGGTATACAGGGATGCTGATATCATATCATTCCTTGTCTTTGAGCATGTTATAAGTCTTGTCCATAAGATGGATGATTTTCTCGATTATTGCGAAGACATTTCAGATGATGTTCTGAACATTGTGATGGCTGTTACAAAGTGATAAATACCCATTTCATGGGATTAGAAAATCAGGCGAAAGGGATCGCTTTGATATTTGACCTCCATCCTTTTAAGTTCTCAGTTTCAGGAGTTTAACAAATTCATCGCATTTGTTGGTAATCACTCCCTTCATTCCAGCATCGCGTATCTTAAGGAGCTTATCATTGTCGTTAACTGTCCATGGCATCATTCTCTTGAATTTGGACCTGTCGGGGCTTTCGCTGGAAAAATTGATAACATCAAAATTTGGAAGAAGGAAGTCAATCTCCTTTCCATACGTTGTATTATCGAAAAGCTTGTTTCCGAACATTTTCATTGAATCTCTGTCGTAGTCCAGCCCAATCTTAATTTCTGGATATGCGTTCACCGTCAATTTTAAGGACTCGGGATTGAATGATATCACGACTGCAGAATCTTCCATTCTGTATTTTCTGATTAATTCCACAACCTTCTCTGCGGGATCGTTTTTGCTGATTGTACCATCATTGTCAATCGTTTTCAGCTCTATGAAAAAGTTCCCGGAAGACAGTTCGACAAACAGGTCTTCGAGTCTAGGGGCGGGCGATCCCTTTGCGCTGGAGATTCTCAATATCTCGTCGTATGAGGTGCCCCCGATCCTCTTTGCTGATCCATGGAGCCTCTTCATGTCGAAGTCGTGATAGACAACAGGTACACCGTCCCTGCTCAGTTGTACATCAAGCTCAACAGCATCTGCTCCAGCGTTGAACGCAGACCTGAAAGATTCGAGTGTATTTTCTGTCTTCACGCCAGGCAGTCCCCTGTGACCCACGATGATAAATTTCCTTTCTTCAGTGAAATGCATGTGCAGATATTACTCCTTCAATTATTAAGATGAGTGCTGAGGAGATTATCATCCCTCAGCCTATCGTAATTTCAGGAATTATTCAGCAGTGCTTATCACTATGGTCTTCATATTGGTGAATTCGTCAATACTGAATCCTATTCCCTCGCGACCAAAACCACTCTGCTTAACTCCTCCAAATGGGAAAAAGCCGATGCCGTGTGCAGGGAATGCATTGATCGTGACTTCTCCCGCCTCTATCTTTCGTGCAATTCTCAGGGCCTCGGTGATATCGTCGGTGAATACAGCGCTGTCAAGACCGTATTCAGATTTATTGCTTATTTCTACGGCTTCATCCTCGGTAAAATAATTGTGTATCGGGATCACTGGACCGAAGGTCTCTTCCCACATTATTCTTGCTGTGAGGGGAACATCAGAGAGAACGGTTGGTTCGACATAATTCTTGTTAATCTTACCACCAAGAATAAGTTTTGCTCCCCTGGCAACTGCATCGTCTATGAGCCCCTTGACTCTTTCGGCCGATGATTGATCAATTAAAGGTCCTATGGGGAGGGGACTTTCTTCCGGCGTATTCAATCTGAATTTCTTTGCCTCATTTACGATACTTTCCACAAGTTGAGGTGCAAGGCTGGATTCTGCAAGAACCCTGTTGATTGCATCGCATCTCTGTCCGGAAAATTTAAAAGATCCGTCAACTATGCTTTTGGCAACTTTCTGAAGATTCTTGGCACCTTTTGTAACAATTGCACTCGCCTTCCCTCCAAGTTCCAGATGAATTTTCTTTATCCCCGATATATTGCTGAGTTCAAGTCCTACAGACGTGCTTCCCGTGAACGTGATCATGTTTATTTGATCGCTTGTTGCAAGATAACTGGCTATATCTCCGGGGGCAACTATATTGCTGTATGCGCCCTTTGGTATGCCGGCCTCGTCAAGTATACGGGCCATCATCAGTGCTGGAATTGGGACCGCAGAAGGCGGTTTCAGTATTACGGAATTGCCTGCTATCAGGCCGGGAATTACCTTGGTGTACGAAATAAAAAGGGGATAGTTAAATGGCGAAATAGCCAGAACAACCCCGACGGGCTCCCTCTCAACCATTGCTATCCTGCCCTGGTTCTGATTAGCCCACTCACCCGGTATAAGATCGCCCTTAATTCTGTTTGCATCGTATCTGGCACTCAGGAGCCTGTCTATTGTGGATTTGACCTCGCCTTCTGCTTCAGATCTAGGCTTACCGACGTTGCTTATCAATGCTTTGATCATCGTTTCTTTCCGGTCCGCCAGTATCCTGGCTGCATTTTCCATTATGTCTATCCTCTTGGCTCCTGGCAAATTTTTCATTTTTTCTTTGGTAGCCGTGGCGGCTTCAAGCGCCCTGTTTGCAAGTTCGAGATCAGCTCTGGAAACCATTGCGATAGTGTTCAAGGTAAGTGGGCTTTTAACCTCCACAAAAGACTCTCCCATTACCCATTCCCCACCAACAAGTATCTTGAAGTAGGGTATTCCCTTATTAACTTCAACTATGTCCTCGAATTCCTCATAATTTATTTTATCATTCTTTGGCAGTTTAATCACCTGATCACGTGAATATTATATTAAGAGATAAACTAATCCTCTAACAGTTTAACGTATGTTTGTAGATGTCGGATTCAAAATAAGTTGCAGACGTCCTATTTTCTTTAATGAAAACGACGAAATGAATGATCGAGTTAAATATATACAATGCAGAATTTATTTCTAGTGCATTTGATCAATGGTCTGATACGTAGTAACAAGGAAAAACCTAATAAAAAAAGGTCCACGAAACAATTAAATATCTCCCTGCTATTGAGAGGCTTACGCATCTACCGTGAAGGTAAAATGTATACTCAAACCAGCTCTAAGGCGAGTGGGGGACTATGGCAAATATGCCGGGATGAACCCTTAATTCCAGGGCTGATATAGATGGAGTTGTGAGGAGATCAGAAACTCACTACTGACAAGTGAAATGGTGCAATCTGTGGCCTGCCAATATTCTTTAATTTAATCTTACCATGACATGGATTAACTCCGGTTGATCCTGCCGGCGGCCACTGCTATCAGGTTTCGATTAAGCCATGCGAGTCAAGGGGTCGTAAG
>JAJZOM010000308.1 GCA_021811505.1 Thermoplasmata archaeon
CAGTGAAGCAGAAACCGGAAAACAGCTTTGAAATATTCGCCTCGGATCTCATGAGATACCAGAGAGGTTTCTGCAACGGTGGGGAAATAACAATGGAAAAACCGGTCCTGAATGCCGGAAATGGATTCGTAGTCGCAACTCCAAGCCGAAATCCCAGGATACTTGGTAGAATCAAGCCTTCCTGAGTTTCTCCATTTTTCTTCCGATCATTGCCGCTGTACCTATGTCATGGCGGAGTGAATATTCTCCTTTGATGTGGCTGAGACTGTTCTCTACAATATCGGAAGCATCCGGTATGGTGTCAGCGATTCCCACAAGTGCGAGAGCTCTCGAACCAGACATACGGACCTCGGTCATTGTACCTGATACTGCCGCGTAATAGAGTTTGAGATGATCCGTTTCAATGTTTCCGTCGATCCTGAGGATTCCGGGTTTCGATACGGTACCATATCCAACCGGTACCACGTATTTCAGTGTGGTGGCTTTTTTTATGAAATTCGCACCGGTCTTGAGATTACCTTCTGCAATTGAGAAAAGGACATCGGTGAAATTGCCCCTGAACAGACTGAGGATGTTAAGGCTTTCAGGGTCAGCGAACCTTGCGTTGATTTCTATTATCTTCGGACCATTTTCCGTGTCCATGAACTGCCCATACATGATTCCCCGGAACGGGGTATTCTCAGATGCCATTGCAGCGATCGTCTGCTTCATGGAGTTGAGGGCTTTTTCGTACGTTGAACGTGAGATAAACGGCAATAATCCGTCGCAGTCAGTAATGGATCCCATTCCGCCGGTATTTGGCCCAAGATCATTCTCATACGCTCTCTTGTAGTCCTGTGCCAGTGGTGCAGGCAAAACTGTTTTTCCATCAGTGAAAACCTGGAGTGAAAACTCCTCGCCCTTAATTCTCTCTTCGAGCAATACCTGCCCGTCTCTGTTCAGGACTTCGGCTGCATAAGCTAAGGCTTCCGCCTTATTCCCGAGGTGTTCACCCATCACCTTTACCCCCTTGCCTCCGGTAAGGCCCACTGGTTTAATTGCAAAATCTCTATTTTCTGAGTTTAGGAATTTCTCAACATCTCCAAGTTCATGGAACAATTCAGAGAAAATATTCCCATCAATCCGATGTTCTGAAACCAGTCTTCTCATGTATGCTTTGGAAGTCTCAATCTTCGCCGCTTCCCTCGACGGTGACGCGACCTTGATGCCTTTAGAGTCAAGAAGATCCACGAGCTGTGTTTCCAGGACAGGATCAGGTCCGATGAACGCTAGGTCTACGCCTTTTTCAACAGCGAATCCTGCGATTCTCCTATAGTCCAGTTCATCACAGATCAGGTGTTCTCTGCTCAGGTTCAGGATTGAGGGATTCTCGTTTTTCAGTGCGGAGTACAGGATAGATCCAGATTCGACAATCTTCCTTGCAACGGCATCTTCCCTGCCGCCACCACCAACAAGCAGGATTCTATTCGCCATTCTGGACCTCTGAAAGTTTGTTCACTTTTGCCTCGAGCTCTTTCTTGCCTATATTGAAGTAACGGTAGAATTCCTTAGTGACACTGTATATTTCAGTGTTTCTGTACTTCTCTGGACTCAGGAATTTTCTATTGATCAAATCTTCCAGCGCCTTTCTGGAGCTTTCTCCAAATCTCTGAACGACATCCCCTCTTTTACACCCGGCATTCGCAGCCACAAAACCAAGTATTCTTAGTTCAGTATTGTTTATTTCTCTTTTCGAAACCGGGACAACTATCTCGGAAAATTCATTCTTCAGCTGCATTTTGTATCTTATCCCCACTCTTACTATCGTGAGTGACGTTGCGCGATCTCTGTAATCCCTGGTCAAACCTTTTATTGCCCGGACAACTTCCTCTTTTCCCTTTCCCAGCACCGATGCAATATCACTTGCGGAAAGAGGGTTCTCGGTGGCATATAGTACGGCTTCCACCATTTGCTGGAGATTCACATTCCTTAATTCATTGAAGTATAATTTAAATTATCTGATAACAATACTTATCGTCGGATCAAATTTATAACAAATCAAATTTAAGTATATCCGCGTCATTTCTGTGCAATGTCCAACGAACATAAGTTCGGAACACCATCTGATTTAAACCCATCCTCTACGACTTCTACAACATATGCAAAAGAGCAGAAGTCGGTCTCACTCTTCTATATATGGTTTGCCGCCAACCTTACCATAGGCGATTTTGCCATTGGTTTCATTCCGGTGTCACTGGGACAGCCGGTATATCCATCTATAATTGCACTCACTATCGGAAATATTACGGGAGGGTTGTTACTTGCTGCAATGAGCGTGACCGGGGTCCTCACCAGGAAGCCCCAGATGGCACTGAGTTTCGGCCCGTTCGGAAGAGCCGGTGCAAGCGTGATGTCACTGCTTCAGTGGGGCAATACACTGGGTTGGCTTACTGTGAACCTTGTTCTTGCTGCATTCGCACTGGATATAATCATGGGAAATGTCAATTTCATCATACCCATCGCCGTTGTAGCAACTGTAGTGCTGGTACTGGCATACTACGGGCATGAAGCAATAAGAAAATTCGAGCTCGCTATGTCAGTTTCACTGGGAATACTGTTCCTCGCCATAAGCTTGGAATTTGTGTTCAATTCCGGTTCGATATCATATAGTCCTGTTCCAGTCATTCCCGTCCTGTCAGGATTCGGCATCACGCTTGCCTCGTCGTTTTCATATCTAATGGCATGGGGACCTTATGCAGCGGATTATTCAAGATTCGTCAAAGACCGCAGAGAGAAATCAAGATCTTTCTACTTCACATTTCTCGGCGGGGTAATAGCGTCGTTCTGGATAGAACTTCTAGGCATGGGTGTCGCAATTGCAACATCTGACAGCATCTCGAATCCGGCAACTGCACTGGCCAGGTTCATGGGAGGATATTTCGCGGTTGGCATGATTGCGCTGTTCCTAGGCGGTATAGCTGCAAATGCCATAAACCTCTATTCCAACGGGCTTTCTCTCAATACGGTTCTTGCAAGGACGGGCATGAAACTGCCAATTTTCATCGGAACAATAGTTTCAGTGGCTTTGGGTATAATTGGCTATTATAACTTTTACAGTTTTTATGAAATATTCCTGCTGATTCTGGATTACTGGATAACTCCTTGGCTTGGCATACTAATAATCCACTATTTCTATATTCAGAGGCGTACGGGAAACGGAACAATCGCTGTCAGGAAATTCTCAGGGATTTCATCATACTGTCTTGCGGTGCTTGTTTCGGTTCCGTTCATGAGCCCGCCTGCTTATTTTGTTGGCCCGATAGCCGCATTGTTCAACGGTGTTGACGTAAGTTACTATGTATCTTTCATACTGGCGGCAGTATTCTATGCAGTCCTCAACAGGCAGCGTACCTTTAATAAAACTGGATAAATCCACTGAAGGACTGATTCAATGACCGTTCTCTGTGACGCGGATATCCTGAAGATGGCAGAAAGAAATGACCTGATATCGGAAGAATTCAGCAAGGATTCGCTGACTCCGAATGGATATGATCTCCGTATAGCCCAGATCTCCCTGGACGGGGAAAATATGCAGAAAGAAGTTTCAGTGAAGGGAGGTGATCGTTTTCTCGTTTCAACCCTAGAATACATCAGTCTTCCAGACAACATTGTTGGGCAGATATGGATTCGGTCTTCATATGCGAGAAGAGGGGTGCTTGGTTCTTTCGGGGCTGTAGATTCCGGTTTCAAGGGCAATCTAACATTGTCATTTTTCCATGCAGGAAAAGACCAGCTCCAACTTAGATCGGGGGAAAGGATAGCGCAGATAATTTTCCACAAGCTGGAGAATATCTCTGAAAAATCATACAAAGAACGTTCAGGGAATTATCAGGGTTCCAGGGGAATAACGGTTAAAGGCGGATCAGAATAGTTCGGAGTGAAGACAAATGGTTGGCGAGGTAAAATTCAGCATTAGCACTACATCAAAAGCGAAACCGGAAAAAATTATTGACACTATATCTGACTGGAATAAGTTGCCGGAATTCTGGCACGGAATGAGGGAGATATCGGGTAGTCAAGCTCCTATGCTCACTGTTAAATTCGCGTTCCCGGGAACAGGCAGGATGACATATGCCTGCGACCTGGAAACACTGACATGCACGGAGAATTATCTTGGTGGTCCGTTCACAGGCTTCAAGGAGATCAGGATTTCCCCAGCTGACGAAGGATCGGTAATCACTGTGAAATGGGACATAAAGCTCTCGCTCAAACTCCTTTTCATGAAGAGTTTTGTCACCAAACATTTCAGGCAGGGGACTGAGAACGCAATTAAACGCATTGCACAGACGGCGGAAGATTCCGCTAAGATGAATGGCACAGTTTGAGCATTCGCGATCGGGAATTCCTTTTCGCAGGATAAAGGTTGAAAGCGACCAAAAAAGTTTTTGCCCAACGGGAACGCATATACCGGCATAGCGTTGGTATGGTGTGAATCTATGCCTGTATAGATTAATATCCCAGCAACTTTCCCGCACAAAGGCGAGGGAGAAATTCTTGCAAACAATAAGAGATGAGATATTACTGCTGAAATAGGAAACCCGCTGCAAAAGACGGTTGCAGTCTTAACTGTTACCCGGAGATATCCTGATCTACGGGGATTTCATACTCCATGAATTCCTTGCTTGCAACTGAAACGCTGCATATTCCTAGAGCTTCCTTGATCAATGAATCCACGTTCTCGTATCTTGGGCTATAATGGAAAAGGTAGAATCTCTTTACGCCGGAGTCTCTGGCAATTTCGGCTGCTTGCCTGGAAGATGAATGCCCAAATTCATTTACTTTTGGCTCAAGTGTAGAATCTGTTGTAGTTTCGTGAATAAGGACATCTGCATTCTTTGCGAATTCTTTCATAGATTCCATGGGCCTTGTGTCTCCGGTATAGACTATAGATCTTCCTTTTCTTATCCCACCCGAAATCTGTTCAATGGTGTATGTCTTGCCATCATGGGTTATAGATCCCTTCTTTCTAAGTTCTTCGAGCCTTCTGGGAGGGATACCAAGTTCATTCGCTTTTTCTTTATCAATCCTAATCAGATCTTTTTCCTGTATCCTGTAAGACATTGCAGGTATCGTGTGATCATTTTTATGGGTAGAAACTGTGAATTTATCAAAATCATAGGTTTCAGACCAGTCCAGTTCAGTTACGAGTATCTCGAACTTAAGCCTGAAATATCCTGCATTCAGGGCATTTGACAGGATTCTGATCCCCCCTCTTGGACAGAATATATTCAACGGTTTTTCCCGCCCGTTGAACGACATGCTCTGTATCATTCCAAGTATTCCCAGAAAATGATCTCCGTGAAAATGCGTGATGAAAATGTTGTCAATGCTCATAAAAGAGACTTTGCTCTTCATCAGCTGCTTCTGCGTTCCTTCCCCACAGTCAAAAAGATTTGTAATGTCATCGATCTGAACTGCGACACAGGGAAGACCTCTTCCTGGCGTTGGCCACGAACCGCCGGTGCCGATGAAAGTGATCTTGATATTGGAAGCCATCCACGCGTAATCACGTTTATTTATTTATGTCTTCAATCCTCTTTATTGCGAATGGAAGTTCTTCCACAGTTCGTATGGGAACATATCTTCTGATTATTTCCCAGAGGTAGGTGTCAACAGTGCATCCTGATCCGTGCATGTAGGCTTTCAGGTTGTTCTTAAGATCCACGCCTTTCCTGTCGAAGTCTGTCAGCAGGATAATCTCACCGTAATCATGTGAAAGCTTTTCTGAGAAAGGTAATAGGCCGTTGCCGGAGTTTAAGATTATGATTTCTCCCGGGAAACCGATCTCCCTGAGACACTGCATATCATTCCTCCCTTCAACGACAATCGGCACTGATACGTTTTTTAACCTGTATTTCTCCAGAACCTTCGAGACCTTGCTTTTAGACATTTGGTATCTGTGCATGTATGTTCTGCTTATAATTCATTTTGATATTCAATCCCAGAACCTCCTGTTTTTTGCATAGTCCATCTCACCGGTCAGAATAGCCCTTATGAAGTCCTCATCTTTGTTATAGGTGACTTCAAGGAGCCTGGAGGCGGTTTCGGGTCCAATTCCTCTTGCAGCAAGAACCATTATGGCCTGCAGTCCCCTTTCACGCACAAGATGCGCGTTTTTGGAAAGTCTCCTGCGTATCCTGTTTCCTTCGGCATCATTTTCTCTCGCCCTGTCCAGGAGGTTTCTCTCGAATGGCGACAGAGAAGCCACAAGTGAACTGCCGCACCCGGGACACTTTATCAGCTTTATGTCCCTTATCCTCACCGTACGAACATTTGAGCATGAGGTGCAGAAAAGAGTTACTTCCTCGTTGAGCAGCCTCTTTTTTACCGCCTCAAGGATGGTTTTTGTCGGCTTGAGCGGGGCGACTCTTTCTGAATAATGCGTTATGAAAACATCTGAACTCGCTGACATGTTATCATTCAGTATGAGCTTGATTTTGTCTTCCCTGACCTTTTTCAGGTAGTCCTCAAGCGCACTGAGATCCATGTAGTCAGATATCAGCTTCCGGATTGAATCCTTGTAAAGAGGGGTATCCCTGTACGAGTCTACAATCTTTTCGAATCTGATGCGCCCAATGTCCGCGTCATTTCCTATTACACCGAATTTTCTCGCTTCATACAGGAATACGGAATTAAAGAACCTTGATCTTCTCGCAGATCCGGCAACGTACTGATAAAGCCTGTCTGGTTCGATACTTAATATGATTCTGCGCACATCGGAGGCAGCAATCCTTCTCGAAGTCCTGATGTATATGTGGTACGGTGAGTAGTCTACCTCAACGCTTTCTCCGGTAATGCCCGCAAGTATGCTGGAGAATATCTCTGCCAATGCAAAATTTCCACGGGTCCCAAGTAGGACCTGCACTATGACTTCATTGGATTTTGTCTCAACTATTGTTCTTTCCAGTGTGGCAGATTCTTTCCTGTACCATTCCCGGAGCACGGATTTTGATTCTAAGTCGACAAAATCGGGAACTATTTCGTTCTCGCGGTTGAATGAGACTTTGGAGGTAACGTCCATGAGTACCGGAATCTCCTCCCCTGACCACTTCGGAGCTATAGCTGCAGTAGGAAATGGCTCAACGAGAATCTTATCACTTTCAATCCTTATGATTCTCCAGGTCGATCCTTTGATCACGAAATAACTGCCAGCTTCCAGTTCATTCACGACGTATCTTTCGTCCAGGGTGCCGATGAATTTCCTGTTAATTGTGTCGATTACCTTGTAATTCTTCTCGCTCGGGATCATGGAGATATTCTCCAGGAAATAGTTCAGGACTCCCCTTCTCTTGCCGATAAAACCATCTTCCTTCCACACTTTCCCGAGAAACACAAGAAAGTCCAGAGTCTCCATGTATTCGTCCTCGGTGAGATTCTCAAATGGATAGGTACTTCTAACTATCTCGTAGAACTCCATATAGTCAAGTCTCGGAACAAATTTTACCTGTGAAAGTATCTGGTTTGCAAGCGTTGCGAGAGAATTTTTTCTTATTAGTATATCCTCAAGGTGGCCTTCAGCTATGTGCGAGACGATCGCGGTTGCTTCCTCCAGTTCGATTATGTCGCTGCATACAATCTCTCCAAGCGATATTTTTTCGATATTATGGCCGGCCCGTCCGACTCTCTGTATAAGTTTGTTGATCTGTCGGGGGGAATTAAACTGGAGAACAAGATCGGCTGAACCTATGTCAATTCCGAGTTCCAGCGATGATGTACAAATAAGTGCTTTTATCTTACCGGCCTTGAAATCACGTTCGGCAGTCTCTCTTGTATCCCGCGATAGTGACCCATGATGAATCTGGATAGGCGGATCCTCCAGAAACAGCTTCAGCCTGAATGCAATGTCTTCGGCGGTACTCCTGGTGTTTACAAATACGAGGGTTCCCCTGTGTGTTTCAATGAGATTCCATATGTGAAGTATTGCACCTGCGTAAGCCTCGTCGCATCCCATAACTTCCGAGATTTCAGGTGGAGCTTTTTGCGGTATCCCCACAACTATCTCCATCTTTTTCTTCAGGACTGACCGGATGATCTCCGGTGTTTCATTCGGAGAAAGGAATTGTGCGAGTTCTTCAGCATTGCCCACAGTTGCCGAAAGTCCTATTCTCTGAAAGTTTCCGGTAAGGCTCCTCAGTCTTTCAATTGCGAGAGAGAATTGCGATCCGCGCTCATTCTGCGACGTTTCGTGAAGTTCGTCCACGACGACATACCTGACACGGGAAACAATTTCCCGCAACTTCTTCCCGTTGAGGATGATCTGCAGGGATTCCGGGGTCGTTATGAGTATATCTCCGGGATTTTTTACAATCTCTCTCCGGTCAGCGTCCGTTATATCGCTGTGCCTTACCTGAACCCTTATGTCGAGTTCCCTGCCATAATCTATGAGGCGGTCAAGCATATCCCGATTCAGAGCCCTCAGGGGAGTTATAAACAGTGTCGAAACTGGAGGGGGTCTTTCAGTAAGAATCTTATGAAATATTGGCAGAATAGCTGCTTCAGTTTTTCCGCTGCCTGTCGGCGAAAGAAGAAGAATATCCTTCCCTTCCATTATGGGTGGAATAGCCTTGGCCTGAGGGTCAGTGGGTTCAAGCATGCCCTTCTTCGCGAGCATATCCTTTATTCTAGGGTGAAGCAAATCGAATGGAGAACTAATCCGGGGGTTCTGTTCCAACTTAACGGGAATACCTCACACAATAAAAATAGAAACCATGTATTAACAAAGATGGAATCAAAAAAATGATCAGGACGAGTTAAAATTCGTCGTCATCATCATCGTAGTCTTCGTCATCATCAGAATCGCGCCTTTTAATGAAGTTATACAACGGTGAGCACCTCAGTGACGCTAAGCAATTCCTCCTATTTATACCTTTCACTTTAATTATTATATACGTGGTCTGCAAAACGCTCTACTATGCAGTTGCGATAAGAACATTTCCAGATTTGATGGATGTCCGGCACGCAAATAACCTCGATGAAATTTTGAGCGGTGAAGACGGGAATGACAATTGTTGCCTCGAGTTTGACGTTTAAGAGTGAATTAACCGATGCTGTGTCATCTCCGGCTGAAGAAATAAAGCAAAAATTTGGAGGACCGAATCGGAAAGTTCCAACCGTTCAAGGTCGAGAATACTTTACCTCTCTGAAAACTATATTATAATCTAATAAATTAAGGGTTGAGATCATGGGCGACAAATTGGCTGAAGTTGAAATTTCTAAGGACGGAGAAATGTATTATGCTAAAATAATCCTTCCATCTGGCGAAGTAGTTACTCTGGAAAACGAGGATTTTGAGGAAGTTCTTGAACAGGTAACCAACGATCTTCAGGATCGCTTCAGCGCCTGAGCGGGGATGGCCCAGTGGTACGGCGGTAGCCTGCTAAGCTATTTCTCTTATGAGAGCGAGGGTTCGACCCCCTCTCCCCGCGTAGTATTCGGTTCGCCCGCGCACCCCTTTTTACCTCTTTCAAATTCATTGCGCCACACACGATGGGTGTCTTTTCTTCCATATAGCCAACAGTTCCCGGTTTCCCCGAAAGTACCACAAATTCTGCAGTTTTAGATGTACTATATCTGCAATTTCTTTCCCTACCCTGGCAGACTTGGATTCCTGCACAAGGTTAGGAAATTCCCGGTGCCTGCCTGCATACCTCATTCCAGTTACAAGGGGGTGATGTGCAGATACTTTTCATGTTGATGTCCAAAATGTCTCTCGGGATTTTCCATTCCGATTGCCTGAGGATCCTGACTTCAAATTTCTCCGATGATCTAACAATGGCTCTGAAAGTGTGTGCTAAATTGCTGATAAAACTTAACTTCTCGGTTCGCCTTTGTTATCCTTTGGGAAGAAATTTCTGTTGAGTCATATATAAAGGGAGTTAATTTTTACAATAAAAGTTAACGCGGTTTCCTTGTCATTTCATTAATAAGATTAGGCAAATTGTGCATTCAAAAATACCCAGACTCGTAAAGGGTGATTATAATTAAGTCCAGTAAACACCCGATCCACACATAATTCGGTATCCCTCCGAATATCCCCAGGATCAAGGCAACACTCAGACCTAGAGCTATTATAGATAAAAAGATGAATTTTCCTCCAAAGATTAAGAATTCTATTCCCGGAATTTCAGCAAGTAATATAGAAAGTGTAAATGTGAAAGTGATTAGCATATGGGACTGAGGGAGAGAGTGAACAAGAAGACCATTCAAATCTAAGAACCAGATTCCAATTAGAACAAAAATATTGAAGAGACAAAGCAGAAAAGGAAATGCCTCTCCAATTTTGGCTTTTTTTGTAGTAATTACTGATCTACTATCCATTGAGATACCTCTCAGAGCCATATATGGGTCCATAATATAAAGTCAAATCGCTCCTCAATATAGCGCTAGGACCCAGTATGGGCGCAAGGATGAGACATCCAATAGTGGTGTCAACTGCCTGAAGGGACTTCACTGGAAAATTGACAACAGTCCCACAAAACCACCCGCCTCAACCGCAACAAGCATTGCCCAGTATAAGATTTTAGAACTTAGTGAAAATTTTTCAGCACCCATAACCCTCACATCGGAAACGAGAAGTCCCAGCATCACGCCTATTGGAAGCAGCACAACAACGTATACTACCATGAGATTGAGAATGGCCGAAACGAGGTTGCCTGTTATTAGGAGTCCCGTTATCGCCGCTGGAAAGCTTTCCATTATGAATAGCGTGTAAAATTTCTTCTGTTCCGAAAATTTAGAATCAAGTCTCCTGCTCCAGTTTAGAACCTCGGCGACGCCCCATGCTGAACCGAGAGAGGCAACGATCAGCGCTAGGAAGCCTGCTGAGATCAGACCGACAGACATTATATATGTGCCTGCCGGACCAAGAGCAGCCAACAATGAAGCGAGGTCTCCGGGCGTAAGGATACTTGCCATGTTTATCTTCATCCCTGCCAGCACTATTGCCGCCATCAGAATCTCACTCACAACGGCACCCAACAAGGTTTCATTTCTGTGGAATCTCAATGATGTTTTCTGTATCTTCTTCTCGACGGCTGCTCCCGCCTGGTAAAACAGCATCCAAGGCATAATTACTGCCCCTATATTTGCCGCCATAAGATACTGGTAGTCACGGTTTCCGTATGGTTGTAGTGGATTCATGCCAATGAACAGGATAGATGTAAGGTTCGGAGTCGAAAATAAAACTGCAGCAATTATTGCAAGGATCAGCACAACAGTAATCAGCAGCAAAATAGATTCTATGTGCCTGTAACCGCCTGTTATGACCATTACATTATGGAGAACGAATGCAATGAAGATGCCTATAACCGGAGATATTCCAATGAGTGCGAAACCGATTCCAATTCCGGCATATTCAGCAACGTAAGTCATGAAGTCTATGGTAGCCATTGGCAATGCTGCCACCGATGAATATTTCTTCCCCCAGTGCAATCTTACGGCTTCTCCTATGCCATGTCCGGTTACAATGCCGAGCGCCCCTGAGGCGTACTGAATCGTAGCCAGCGGGGCTATGAGGATAAGCTCTATGAAAACGAGTCTGTAGCCAAAAGATGAACCTGACTGCAGTCCGGTAATTATGCTGGCAACATCGACATCAGCAATCATCACGATCCAAGCAGGACCGAAGGCTTTGAAATAGGAAAACCAAGAATGATTGCTGCTCAATTTTTCTGAGTGCGTAATTTACACCACGTCAGTTTAAGTGATTAGGTTAACCTAAATAATTCTTTCAACTAATATGGAATAGACGTTATTGTATGATGGCTTGTCTGGCATGGCGAATGATGCTTCAGACGGACTTCACGCTTAGTGAATAAGCAGAATTCCCTTTTTGAGAGCCGGTCTGAAATGTTATTTCATACTTCCTGCAAGGTTTGTTGCTTCCAAAATAGGGGGATAACCTCTACACTGTCTATTATTCGTATGAGGAAATGCAAAATGCATCACGGGATTCTCTGATCGGAAGTGTTAAGGTTTATGAAACCATAATTGAATATTATGGAGATTTTTTCGTCCGTCTCTAGCCTCGGAACATCGATACATGGTTATAACGACGACGTGCTTATTGAGATAATCAGAGAATGTGCACCTGACAAAGTTTTTCTGG
>JAJZOM010000145.1 GCA_021811505.1 Thermoplasmata archaeon
AGAGTCTCAGACGTCCTGGGAAGATTCCAAATTAACGGTGGTAAATCAAGAATAACGACACTGGCAGATGCCAGTGGAGAGGTTTATATCCACCTGTCCAACGGTACAAAAATGCAGATGAGAAAATCCGATTTGCCGGATATCTACGAAATATCCGTGGACGACAGTTTGCTTGATGAAAACTACAGGATCTCATTCAGAGATGAAAGAGGTAACCTGACAAGCCATATCGATCCATATTCATTCAGAAGCACACTTTCCGACTTTGACATCTATCTGTTCAAGGAGGGGGACCTGATCAGGAGCTATTACTCCCTCGGCGCGCACCTGGAGACAAGAAGAGGCGTTCCAGGAGTGGTTTTTAGAGTGTGGGCACCAAATGCAATCACCGTAAGTGTTGTAGGTGATTTCAACCGGTGGCGTGCCGGGATCACCATAATGGATAACGTCCAATTCTCCGGAATATGGGAAGTTTTCGTTCCTGAATTGCATACAGGTGAACTCTACAAATTCGCAGTACAGTCCTCAATAGATGGAAAGATAAGGATAAAGACCGATCCTTTCGCATTTCAAGTTGAAAAGAGGCCCAAGAATGCCTGTATTGTTTCTGACCTCTCGTACGAATGGGGTGATGGGGACTGGATCATGAAGCGCGGTATGGAAAAACTTGAGAAATATCCATTGTCGGTTTACGAAGTGCATGCTGGTTCATGGATGAGGGAAGGTGATCCGAACAGCTTCATGAACTTCAGGGAACTTGCGGACAAAATTGTTCCCTATGTTGCTGATCTCGGCTTCACGCACATCGAACTTATGCCGATAATGGAGCATCCCCTTGACCTGTCCTGGGGATACCAAATCATCAACTACTATGCACCCACTTCCAGATATGGAACACCCGCTGATTTTATGTATTTCGTCAACAAATGCCACATCAACAATATGGGAGTGATACTGGATTGGGTTCCTGCCCACTTCCCGGGAGATCAGGAAGGGCTTGCTGAATTCGACGGCACCCATCTTTATGAACATGCAGATCCAAAACTTGGTTTACATCCGGACTGGGGAACGAGAATATTCAATTATGGACGGTTTGAGGTGCGAAATTTTCTCCTCTCCAATGCCATATTCTGGCTTGAGAAATATCACGTCGATGGAATAAGGATAGATGCTGTGTCTTCCATGCTTTATCTTGACTACTCCAGAAAAGAAGGCGAATGGATTCCGAACAAATACGGCGGAAGAGAAAACCTGGAAGCCATCGATTTCCTGAGATCGATAAACAGTAAGGTTCATGAATACTATTCTGGCGTTATCACTGTGGCTGAAGAGTCTACAGCATGGCCAAAGGTCACCGCCCCCACGGAGACCGGCGGACTTGGGTTTGATTTCAAATGGAACATGGGCTGGATGCATGACACCCTGGAATATTTTTCAATGGATCCCATATACAGGAAATACCATCAGGATCGCCTTACCTTTACGCTCTGGTATGCATTCAGCGAGAAGTTCATTCTACCGTATTCTCACGATGAGGTTGTTCACCTGAAGGGGTCCATGTATAACAAGATGCCCGGGGATGAGTGGCAAAAATTTGCCAACCTTCGTGCTGCGTATTCCTTCATGTTTTCAAGTCCTGGAAAAAAGCTCCTGTTCATGGGCGACGAATTTGCGGTAACCAGGGAATGGAAAGAGAGCGAGGGTCTTCAGTGGGATTTACTTAACAGGGACATGAATTCCAAGATGAGGATGCTCGTCAGGGACCTCAACGCTCTCTATAAGAAACATGATGAACTCCACAGGCTAGATTCAGATTACAGGGGATTCAGATGGATTGATTTCAACGACAGCGCACAGAGCGTACTGTCTTTTATGCGATTCTCTGATCTTGATGATGAACCGATGATCTGCGTATTTAACCTTACTCCAGTCGTCAGACGCAACTATTCCATTGGTGTGCCCTCAAAAGGCGTGTATGATGAAATATTTAATTCTGATTCAACCCTGTATGGAGGAAGCGGAGTGGGAAATCTTGGAAAAGTATTCTCGGTGCAAACAAGAATGCATGGGTTCGAGAATTCCATTGAAATAACCCTCCCACCGCTTGCTGCAGTGTTTTTTAAAAGGGAGAAAGATCATGGAAAACAGAATAATAATTGAGAATGTTTTGCCTTCGCCCGGAAATCTTTCATACAGTTCAAAAGGTGTGGTTTCCTCGTCTGCAAGAATTTCATGTTCCGTTTATACCCACGGTACGGATTTGGTCACTGGCGTCGTTGAGTATAGAAATTCCGGTTCTGCTGATCTGCGATCCGTCCCTTTGACGGGTTTGGGAAATGATGTTTTCACTGCATTAATACCGCTGGAGCGAGCAGGCATTCTGGAATACAGGATTGTTGCCTGGATAGATCTGTTTGCCAACTGGATTCAGAAGATCAGAGCCTGGAGAGAAGCGGGGGAGGATGTTTCTGCTGACATTGCATCCGGAATACAGATCGTAAATGATGCAGCTGCAGGAACTAATGGAGAAGAGGGGAAAAACCTTTCAAAACTTCTTGAGCTTCTCAGATCTGCTTCCGTAGATCGTGCTATAGAATTTGCCTCAAGTGAAGATATCAGGAAAATTATGTTTGAACACCAGACAAGGGATCATGAGGTCAGTTGCGACTGGATCAGAATAACCGTAGATCCACCGTATGCAGAATTTGCATCATGGTACGAAATGTTCCCAAGATCGCAGGGCAGCAACCCCAGAAAAAGCGGAACATTCAATGACTGCCTCCGGAGGATACCGGACATAAAGAAAATGGGATTCGACGTGATATATCTGCCTCCTATACACCCCATTGGGATCACGAACAGGCGTGGAAAGAATGGATCACTGAAGTCCGGAAAGAATGATCCGGGAAGCCCATGGGCAATAGGCAACGCAGATGGCGGGCATTATTCAATTGAGAGGTCCCTGGGAACCATGAAAGACTTTGAACGGTTCATGCAAGCCTGCGCCGATAATGGAATCATGATAGCAATGGACCTCGCATATCAGTGCTCTCCGGATCACCCTTATGTGAGAGATCATCCCGAGTGGTTTTTCCACAGGCCTGACGGCACCATAAGATACGCGGAGAACCCTCCAAAGAAGTATTTCGACATCTATCCAATCAATTTTGACTGCCAGGATCGAGATGCATTATGGAATGAACTGAGGAATATAGTGATATTCTGGATAGAAAAGGGAATCAGGATCTTCAGGGTGGATAACCCACACACAAAACCCTTTGATTTCTGGAGCTGGCTTCTTTCATCCATAAAGGAGAGATATCCTGACGTCATATTCCTCTCCGAGGCCTTCACCAGACCCAAGGTGATGTATCATCTTTCCATGATAGGCTTCAGCGAATCTTACACTTACTTTACATGGAGAAATTATAAGAATGAGATCGAGGAATATTTCAAGGAGCTTTATTCAGAGGACGTTAAACCCTACTTCAGACCAATGCTGTTCACTAACACGCCTGATATCCTTCCCTTTGTTCTTCAGAAAGGCGGAGCTCCTGCTTTCATGATAAGAGCTATACTGGCTGCAACTCTCTCACCCCTCTGGGGTATCTACAGCGGTTTTGAGCTCTGTGAAAACGAGGCCATTGAAGGCAAGGAAGAATATCTCAATTCAGAGAAATATGAAATTAAGGTAAGAAACTGGGATTCTCCGGGAAACATAAAGCCCCTGATTTCAAAGTTAAACTCAATCAGGCAGATGAGCCGGTGCCTTCAGGAGAGGTCGGGCCTGGTTTTTATTGAGGCCGGGAATCCCAACATAATCGCATATGCCAGATATTCCACCGGCAGTTCCCTTTTGATAATAGTGAATATTAATCCGCTCGAAACTCATGAGGCGACTGTGAACGTCCCAATCGGTTTGTTCGGAATTTCAGACGGGGAAAGTTACACTGTTGAGGACCTTCTTGACGGTTCCAGATATACCTGGCATGGATCGGCCAATTATGTGAGGCTTACGCCGGGTACAAGGCCGGCGCACATATTTGCCTTAAGGGGGAAAGTATAACATGCCGCTTGATGATAGCAAGCTATGGTACAGGGATGCAATATTCTACGAGGTACCCATCAAGTCTTTCTATGATTCCAACGGTGATGGTATCGGGGATTTTGCCGGCATGACCAAAAAGCTTGATTACCTCAAGGATCTGGGCATAAATGGAATATGGCTCCTTCCCTTTTACAAGTCTCCGCTCAAGGATGATGGGTATGACATCTCTGACTACTATTCCATCCTGCCTGAGTATGGAACCATTGAGGATTTCAAAATCTTGATCACTGAAGCCCATGCAAGAAACATCAGGGTGATTGCAGATCTTGTGCTGAACCATGTTTCTGATCAGAACTCATGGTTCAGGGAAGCGCTGAAGGGGAAAGACAATCCGAAAAGAGACTGGTTCGTATGGTCGGATGATGACGCAAAATATAGTGGGGTTAGGGTGATCTTTTCGGATACGGAGATGTCGAACTGGGCCTGGGAACCAAAAACAAAACAGTATTACTGGCACAGGTTCTACAGCCACCAGCCGGATCTCAATTATGATAACCCGGAAGTCCGAGAAGAGATCAAGAACGTTGTCAGGTTCTGGCTCGATATGGGACTTGACGGATTCCGATGCGATGCCGTTCCCTATCTGTTTGAACGAGAAGGCACCTCTTGCGAGAACCTACCCGAAACTCATGAGTATTTCAAAGAGTTGAGAAAACTTGTGGATACCGAATTCCCAGGCACAATTCTTCTTGCCGAAGCAAATCAATGGCCAACGGATGCCAAAGCCTACTTCGGTAATGAGGATGAGTTCCACATGGCGTTCAATTTTCCGCTCATGCCACGAATTTTTATTGCACTGGCTACGGAATCGGCGGCACCAATCGTTAATATAATCAATCAGACCCTGCCCATACCGCCTACATGTGACTGGGGAATTTTCCTGCGGAACCACGACGAGCTCACGCTTGAAATGGTAACTGATGAGGAACGGGACATAATGTACAACGAATATGCGAAGTTACCGAAGATGCGTCTTAACCTTGGAATTAGAAGGAGACTTGCGCCGCTAGTTGACAATGATCGACCAACCATCGAGCTTCTGTACGCTCTTCTTCTTTCTCTTCCCGGCACTCCCATCTTCTATTACGGTGACGAGCTTGGAATGGGCGATAATATCTATCTGGGAGATCGGAACGGAGTCAGAACGCCCATGCAGTGGTCCTTTGACCGAAATGCCGGATTCTCGACTGCTGACACTGAACAGCTCTACAGTCCGCCCATAACGAACCCGAATTACCATTATGAAACGGTCAATGTTGAATCTGAACTGCGCCTTCCAACGTCCCTCCTAAACTGGGTGAAGAAAATGACCAGAGTGAGATCAAAGTTCTCTGACATTCTGGGTCATGGAGATGTTGAGTTTCTGCAGCACAAGAACAGGAGGATTCTCGCATACATAAGAACCATTGATGGCAGGAACATGCTCTGTATATTCAACCTTTCAAGAAGACCAACCTACGTTGAACTTGATCTTTCTAGGTTCAAGGGGCTCAGACCAGTGGAAGCCATAACCGATGCAAAATTCCCTGCAATAGGTGATCTTCCTTACTTCTTCACCATGCCCCCGAGAAGTTTCTTCTGGCTAAGCCTGACAGAAAACGATTTCAAGGAGGACGATTGAGATCACGGGTCTCTCAGATTCAGACCTAGTCTTTAGATTGGAAAAAATTCTCCCCGAGTATCTGAAAGGGAAAAGATGGTTCTCCTCCAAGGCATATTTTCTGAAGAATGTAAGCGTCATCGATCTTTTGTGCCTTGGTTCCCAAGAAAATAATTACTATTTTGTCGTTTTCCGCGCAGATCTTGAACCACAGGGAGAGGCTACCTACTTTACTGTTTTCCGGAAAATCCCCGTTTCTGATGAGAGTCATTCGCGGGTATCAGCGGAAGGACATGAAATTGTCGATAAACTTGCGGAATTTAAAGATCCTTTGGATGATCCCGTGTTTATAAATTTGGTCGTGCAATCCTTCATCAATTCTAGAGTTGTGAAAGGCCCGGAAGCTTCGATAGTTTTTTCGTTGTCTGGACTCGGTGAGATGCCTACCGATCATTATGCCGTCACAGAAATAAAATCAGTGAACGCGGAACAGAGTAATACTTCAATCATCATTGAGAGGAAATACATACTCAAGCTGTACAGGAATTCCAAGTTTGGAGAAAACCCTGATTACGCTGTCCCATTGCAGCTTTACAGAAATAGCTTCAGGAACACGCCTGCTCCGCTTGGCCTCTGCACGTTGGAGAAGCACGGATCAAGAAGGGACCTCATATCACTCTTTCAATTTATTCCTGATTCCAGGGACTGCTGGAGCCTTATGACTGAATCGTTGATCAGATATCTGACCATGCCTGAAGAAAGAGAACTATCCATGAATACTTGCTTCTCCCTTTCCAGAGATCTTGGAAAACTGACCGCTGATCTTCATCTTTCGTTGTCCACGGTAAATCTTCAGGATTTTATTCCCTCAATACCAGGGAGGGACGATCTCAGGATGCTGTCATTCAGAATGGAAAAACTGCAGAATGATACGGTTGCACTGCTGGAAAGAGTTTTCAGCAGTACTGGTAAAATGTCTGCTTCTGCTTTGGAACTGGCCGGCCTGCTTAAGCGTTCAAATGTAAAGGTCTTAGAAAGTCTCAAAGGGGAACTGAAGATGAGAATCCACGGCGATTACCACCTTGGCCAGGTTCTTAGTTCAAACGGAATGCTCTATGTTATAGATTTTGAGGGCGAACCATCCAAGACCATGCTTGAAAGAAATGAGAAGTGGTTTCCGGAGAAGGATGTGGCAGGGATGTTGCGTTCTCTGGATTATGCGGTAAGTTTTTCCCTCAAAAATTCAGCAAATCATGGAATTGCCAGCGGAGATGCCGATGCACTTTCACACCGTCTTCGTGAAATATTTCTCCAATCGTATTTGAAGAATTCCAATAGAGGAGTTTTTCTAAAAAGAAAAGGCGATGTTTTTAAAGAGCTTGTATCATATTTCAGTATTGAAAAGGCGCTTTACGAACTTGCATATGAGTTGAACAACCGCCCAGACTGGGTGGATATTCCTATGAAATACCTCCTGAAAACTTTAAGACAAGATTAGCAGTTACGGCACACAAGAAACAAAAATGGCAAAATCCGACAGGAATCTCCCTTATCCACTTGGATCCACCGCTTATCCCGATGGTGTTAATTTCGCACTGTACTCAGAAAATGCAACTGCTGTAACTCTTGAAATCTACGGAAAGGCCGGTGACAGTACACCAAAGGAATCCATCTCTCTTTCTGATAGAACAAATTTTGTCTGGCATACATTCGTAAGCGGGCTTAAAGAGGGGGACCTTTACGCTTACAGAGTGGACGGGCCTTACATGCCTGAACTCGGCATCAGATTCAACAGGAACAAACTCCTTCTTGATCCGTATGCAAGGGCTATCACCGGGCCAATTTTATGGAATGACACAATTTACGGGTACAATCTTGGCCAGCCTTCCGGTGATCTGTCTTTCAGCACTGCCGATGATGCCGGATTCATGCCCAAGTGTGTTGTATCCTTAGACTCCTTTGACTGGAAGGGTGATGAGAATCCAGTGCATCCCTGGAACGAGACCGTGATCTATGAGACTCACGTAAAGGGGATTACTTTTAAAAAACCAGATGTGGCCCCGGAATTTCGTGGCACTTATTCTGGTCTGGTTTCTGATGCCATGATCTCGTATTTCATGGACCTCGGAATCACGGCTGTGGAGTTAATGCCCATACACCACAAGGTCGATTCTCTTCATCTTGTTTCCAACAACCTCTCCAACTACTGGGGATACAATACAATCGGTTATTTCGCTCCTGACAGCAGATACAGCACAATGAAGTTTCCCGGAACTCAAATTTGGGAGTTCAAGGAAATGGTGAGAAAGTTTCATGAAAACGGAATCGAAGTGATAATGGATGTGGTCTATAACCACACCGGTGAAGGAAATGAGCTGGGCCCTACAATATCGTTCAGGGGCATTGACAATACGACATATTACCGCCTGGATCAATCCAATCCCAGGAGATACGTGGACTTCACAGGCACAGGAAACAGCATGAATGTTAGGCATCCGCAGGTTCTTCAGCTGATAATGGATAGTCTCAGGTACTGGATACAGGAAATGCATGTGGATGGATTCAGGTTTGATCTCGCTGCAACGCTGGCAAGGCAATTTCATGAGGTTGACAGGCTATCTTCCTTCTTTGAAATAATACATCAGGATCCTGTGATCTCCAGGGTCAAGCTTATTGCAGAGCCTTGGGATCTTGGGCCAGGAGGGTATCAGATAGGTCAGTTTCCGTTGCTTTGGGCCGAATGGAATGGCAAGTACAGGGATTCTGTGAGAAGATACTGGAATGGGGGCGATGGCCTGGGGGAGTTTGCAACCAGAATTTCAGGATCTCCAGATCTTTACAGCCCCATCGGTAAGACGCCGCATGCAAGTATCAACTATGTGACCTCTCACGATGGGTTCACTTTAAATGATCTTGTTTCTTATTCGAAGAAGCACAATGATGCCAACCTTGAGAACGGTCTGGACGGGAACAACAACGAAATAAGCAATAATGCAGGAATAGAAGGCCCCACTGACGATCCTAAAATTCTGGAGACGAGAAATCGCAGAATGAGGAGCATGATTATCACGCTTATCTCTTCCCAGGGCGTTCCTATGATACTCGGGGGTGATGAAATCATGAGGACTAGTCAAGGAAACAACAACGCATACTGCCAGGACAATGAAATAAGCTGGTACAACTGGAATCTTAATGAGATGAATTTGAATTTTCTCAATTTTACCAGACTAGCTTTATCACTCCGGCAGAAACACCACATGTTGAGACGTAAGGATTTCTTTCAGGGAACTGTTGATGAGGAGTACGGTATGAAGGATGTGATTTGGCTCAGGCCGGATGGTGGAGAATTCATTATGGACGACTGGACCTCGCGAAGATCTTCCGCCTTTGCAATGCTGCTTCCGTATATTGCACCGGAAGGATCGAAAATATCATCTGAAGAAAAGGAAACTCACGATCTTATGATTTTGTTTAATCCCGGTAATGATCCGGTAGAGTTCAGGACACCCGATTCATGGAATGCCAGAGAGATTATCATAGATTCCGAGACAGAACATCTCATAAGATTTCCCATCAAAATGGAGTGGAAGGTGATCACTATCCCTCCGTCTGGTTCTGCAATAATCAAGGGATACAGATGATTATTGCCTTTTAAGTTTCTTCAGATCATCAATTCTTTCTGCGATAGATCTGTTGTGGGAGTTGTTCTCCAGATATGCCGAATAGTCCCGAAGGGCCTCTTCAATCATTCCAAGTTCCTCGAAAAGTGATCCCCGTTCTATATAAAGATCGAATTTTACTGGGTCTAGGGCGATCATCCTGTTATACATCTCCACCGCCTTATGATAATTCTTTCTTGCCTCAAGGTGATCTGCGTATGCCTGGAAAGATGGAATTTCATGCGGCCTGATCTCTATAATTTTTTGATAGATTTTCTCTGCATCCTTAAGCTTCTTCATCTGCTCCAGCAATAGCGCTTTCTGAAACATGATCTGAATGTTGGCTTCCGAAAGCCGGATGGCTTCGTTGTAATCCTGCAGTGCTCTTTCCAGTTCGCCCATCTCGATAAGCAGCTCAGCTCTCCCAGCCCTGTATTCAGGGTTTTCAGGATCCAAAGAGATCAGTCTATCAAGCTCTATTAAGGCGTCCGGTCTCTGATCGAATTCACCAAGAAACTTGGCCCGCTCCCAAGAGTACTGTGGATCATATGGATCAATCTCTATGATCTCGTTCAAAATCCTCAGAGCTTCGTTGTAGAGTTCCATCTTTTTTAACGTTTTGAACTTGATCATCCTGAATTCTATGTCCTTTGGAAATTTTTGAATTACAGAATCACACTCGTTTATGATCTCGATTTGTTTGTCCAATATTTCAAGGAGTTTTATCCTCTCGTTTCTGTAACTCAACATTTCCGGATTCAGCCGGATAGCCATATCCAAGGACTTGAGAGCTCCGTCATAATCGCCAGAAACTGCCATCACATGAGACTGGCGGCTGTAGTACCTGTGATCGTTTTCCAATATAAGAGCACCTGTTGTTGCATATGACAAGCCTTATCTTTATTTTTAGTATATTGTTGTGTGCGAATTGGAATTGTAGGATACCAGGGAGATGTTGCAGAGCATTCAGCAATCCTTGAGAGGATGGCTAGGGAATACAAACGCGACATTGATATCGTACAATTAAGGAGCAGAAAGAATTTACAGAACATATCCGGTCTGATAATTCCTGGTGGAGAAAGCACTACAATTTACAGGCTTCTCAAGGAAGCCGATCTATTTGATCCAATAATTACAAGGGTAAAAAATGGCATGCCTGTGATGGGGACTTGCGCCGGTCTCATAATAATTGCAAGAGATAATCCTGCAGAGAGACTCAAGTCTATGAATCTGATTGATGCAAGAATTCGGAGAAATGGATACGGACGCCAGGGAGATTCTTTTGTAGAGACTGTGGAAATTGCAGGTATTGGAGATTTTGAAGCTGTCTTCATCAGGGCTCCAGTGATAGAAAGTGTTGGTCCAACTGTAGACGTGCTGGCAAAGCATAACGGACAACCCATAATGATAAGGGATAATAATGTTCTAGGATTGACATTCCACCCTGAACTTACCGGAGATTCCAGAATTCACGATTACTTTCTTGACATGATAGGGAGACGGGGGTACATTTCCACTCCAAAAAGAGAATGGTATATGGTGAGTAGAATATGAGCAGAACAGTGTTGTATGGTGAACATGTTGCTTTGGGTGCAAAAATAATAGATTTCCATGGATGGGACATGCCGCTGGAATATACGTCAATAATAAAGGAACACATGAGTGTGAGGGAGAAAGCTGGAATATTTGATGTATCACACATGGGTGATATAACTGTCAGGGGACCTGATTCAGAGAAATATTTATCAAGCATGCTTCCAACAGACATGCATACATTAAAGAGTGGTGTTGCAGTTTATTCTGCTTTCCTAAATGAAAAAGGATATATGATTGATGATACCATAGTTTATAAAATAAAAGAGAATGAATATTTTCTTGTTCCAAATGCTGCCACTAAAGATAAGATATATAAATGGATGTTAAAGAACAAGAAATCATTCAATTGTGATATAGTGGATCATTCCGATGAGATTGCATGTATTGCACTGCAGGGGCCATCAACTGATAATATTTTAAAAAAGATGAATTTAAAGAGACCGGATTCATTTAACTTTTCATATTTCAATATAGATTATTTAAACAGTCTTACTAACACTAAACAGGGAATTCTATCTTCTACAGGATACACCGGTGAAGTTGGAGTTGAATTCATAATACCTGTGGAAAATGCAGTGAGTATATGGAGAATTTTGATCAATGAACTGCAGAAAATTGGTGGACTTCCATGTGGTCTGGGTGCGAGAGATTCGCTGAGAATGGAGAAAGGGTTTCTGTTATCAGGTACAGACTTTAATGAGGACCGTACACCATTTGAAGGATCAATTTCTTTCATAGTTACAAATAAAGATAATTATATTGGAAAGAAAGAACTTGAGGAGAAAAGAAAGAATCAGACAGTTATTTTCCGTGGACTTAAAATGATTGGATCAGGAATTCCAAGATCTGGTAATAGTGTATTTGATAAAGATAAAGAGATATTCAAAGTATCGAGTGGTGGCTATTCACCAGTCCTAAAGAAAGGGATAGCACTGGGATTTGTTCCAAAAGATCATTCTGCCGCTGGTACCGAACTGACAATTGAAATAAGATCAAGGAAAGAGCCCGTGGTGATATCCAAGCCAAAAATAGTTCCATAGGAAATACACCCCTCTCTCCCTCCATTCGAGGAATTTTTTATAAACATAAAAAAAATTCAACATTTCTAGGCTTCTTTTGTT
>JAJZOM010000077.1 GCA_021811505.1 Thermoplasmata archaeon
TCAGGAGCTTAATGCCTTAACAAGTTTAGGTATGATCTGGTAAAGGTCCCCAACCAGCCCATAATCAGCTTCCTCGAATATCGGTGCAGACTTGTCCTTGTTGATTGCTATTACAGTCCTTGATCCTCTCATACCGGCTATGTGCTGTATCTGCCCTGAAACGCCAAGTGCTATGTACAGGTTCGGCCGGACCTTCTTCCCGGATATCCCTACCTGCCTGTCCTCGGTCAACCACTGATAATCCAGGCATACCGGCCTTGATCCAGCAAGCTCCCCACCAACAGCTTTTACCAAGGGCTCAACAGAAGCTATGCCTTCTTTCTTCCCAAGCCCTCTTCCCACACAGACTATCACTTTGGCTTTTTCCAGGTTTACTCCGGTGGTGCTTTTTTCCTCAGTGCTGATAGTCTTGAGCGCAGACTGGGGCAACTCCACCTCAGTTATTGCAGATTTACCCGCTGTTTTTTGTGGTTCGCTGATTCCAGGGGTGACCGTAAAAACCCTGGCATCTGATTCCTCATCAAGAACAGTCTTTCCCCCAAGGAAAAACCTTTTCGTGACAGCTTTCCCGTTTTTGAGTTCGAAACTGTTTATTTCAGGCACGATTTCTTTCCCGAGTCTTTCGCTTACGTTTCCGGCAACTTCTCTGCCCAGAATTGTGGAGGAAACAAACAGATAATCGTAGCCTCCGTTGAAGACCTCCTGAAGTTTCAGCGAAATGGAATCGGACTGCACATCCCCTTTCATATGGTAAATAGTTCCTGCCCCGAAATCTGCAAGCTCAGAATATTTAGCAGAAGTGGTGGCTGAATCGACTGACATGACTTTGCTGAAATATGTAACCATCTGTGAAGCGATGTCAGCATCTTCAGAAAAAACAAGCGCTTTCATCTCATCTCCTCCTTTATCACCTTGACGATCTCGTCCAGTCTCTTATCCACATCCTCAATCACTATTTTCTTGCGTTCGCTTTTTGGAGCCCTGTTTGATATTATCTTGACTGCACCTGTTGGTGACAAAGATGTTTTTTCAGAGTTTATGGGCTTCCTTCCGGCTGCCATGATCTGCATTACAGGAGGTAACCGCGGCTCGTTAATTTCCTGCGTTACTGAAACTATGGCAGGAAGTTTGGCTTCAACAATTAAATTATGATCTTCCAGAACCCTCTTCACTCTGGCCGACCCGTTCTCTATTTCCACTGATATGGCGTTTCCGACAAGAGGCTCTTCCAGCAATGCCGAAATTTTTCCAGCCAGGAGTCCTGATATAGAATCCGCAGACTGATTCCCCAGTATGGTGATATCATGCGGCGTGCTCTTTATTTTCTGGGCGAGAACCCTGGCAGTGAAGGAAACATCATTACCCTGATACCCAGTTATTATGTAGCCGTTGTCAGCTCCCATGGCATATGCCTTTTTCATTATGGCACTTGACTGCTCGGTCCCGAATATAATGGCCGTAACGGTACCTCCATATTTCTCCTTAAGGCGAACTGCAGCCTCTATTGAATTTTCACTGAGATTTTCCACTTTCAGCGGAACATTTCTCAGTTGGGGCTCACCGGTCGAGGGATCAGGTTTAACCTGTTCCAGATCAGGCATCTGCTTAACAAGAACAATGATGTTATAGCCCATGAATCACACTTCCAAAACTTTAGTGTGAACATCCCTTTATATTTTTGTGGTGAAACGCTACTTTGCCGTGACATACACTGACATTATATTATCCCGCAAACTTAAATAAAATTTTCCCAATAGTGTATCTGGTACAAAACATGAATCAAACCGATGAAGTTTTTATGGTTTATTTCAGGAGGACTGCATTTTCAAGGTCCAGACCAAACGATCCCGAAAAAGACGTTTACAATCCGATAAGAATGGACGAGGCGCTGGGACTCCTGATAAAGGATTCAGTTTCCTCAACCGGTGTCAAGGCAGAAGAAATTAACGACGTCATAACCGGCTGTGCCATTCAGGCAGACGAAAACTGGCTTTACGGGGGAAGGCACCCGGTGTTTATGGCCAATCTGCCATTCAACGTTCCTTCTATGTCGCTCGACCGGGCATGTTCGTCATCCCTGAATGCCATGAGCATAGGTGCAATGGAAATCATGACCGGAAATGCTGATATTGTTCTGGCTGGAGGAATGGAGCACATGACTCACGTTCCGTTATCAAACAATCCAAACGTCAAACCTAATATAAAGCTGATAGTAAGGCCGGAATTCGCAAAATATGATATGACGACATCCTACAACATGGGTCTCACTGCTGAGAAACTGGCCAAAGTCAAGGGCATTAACAGGTCAGAGATGGATCAGTTCTCGGCTGAAAGTCACAGGAAGGCTTCAAACGCCCAGGAAAATGGCTATTTCAAGGATGAAATTCTACCATTGGAAGTTGAAAGCGGAGGGGACTTTATCACCATAGACAAGGATCAGAGCATAAGGCCGGGGACCTCAGTGGACACTCTTTCCAGGCTCCCTCCAGCCTTCGTAAAAGACGGCATCATAACGGCAGGGAACTCCTCGCCGCTCAATGCAGGAGCTGCACTGGTAATGCTGATGTCAGGCAGGAAGCTGAAGGAATACGGATTAAAGCCAATGGCAAAAATCAAGGGTTTCTCATGGGCTGCAGTAGATCCAACAATTATGGGACTTGGTCCTGTACCGGCATCACAGAAGCTCGCTTCAAAGAACGGAATGAAAACTGAAGACATTGATCTGTGGGAAATAAACGAGGCATTCGCAGTTGTTGCATTAAACGCCATAAAGGACATGTCACTGGATCCCAGTACGGTTAACATCAACGGAGGCGCCATAGCAATAGGCCATCCACTCGGGGCATCCGGTGCCAGGATTGCAGGTACGCTCGCCCGCGAACTAAACCAGAAACAGAAAGACCATGGTATCGCCACTCTCTGTGTAGGTGGCGGACAGGGTTACTCGATGATGCTGGAGAGGGTGTAATAATGGATTTTGATTTTCCGGAAGATATAGTAATCGCAAGGCAGAAAGCCTCAGATTTTGCAAAGAAGGAAATAAAGCCTGAAGATGCTCGGGTTTACGACAAACAGGAAAAATTCCCGGATGATCTCAGGAAGAAGGCATTCGAACTCGGCATAGTGGATTATACCAATCCGTGGTCCATGCTGGTTACGATAGAGGAGCTCTGCAGAGCCGATGCAGGAATGGGGATCGCTGCTACTGTCAGCCTGTTTGGTGCCGAGGTAATAATGCTTTTCGGAAGTGATGAACAGAAACAGAAATATCTCGGGTCTGTACAAACAGGTAAAAAGATAATGGGTCTGGCTGTGACGGAATCCGGAGGTGGCAGCGATGTTGCCGGCATAAAGACTACTGCAAAAAGGGAAGGGGATAAATTCATAGTAAACGGTTCAAAGATGTTCATAACCAACGGATCCATCGCTGACTTCTTCGTGATGCTTGTGAGGACTTCCAGCCCCGATGGAAAGCGCCACCATGGTCTGTCCACTATCGTTGTGGAAGCTGATCTGCCAGGGTTTACCAAGAATAAGCTTTCCGGTAAGCTGGGAGTAAGGGCTACAAACACTGCAGAACTTATACTGTCAAACGTAGAAGTTCCTGCCGGTAACCTTATTGGTGAAGAAGGAAAAGGCTTCTACTACATAATGACGTTTTTCAACATAAGCAGGGCTTATGTGGCAGCTCAGGCAATAGGCATTGCCCAGGGAGCTCTTGACAGGATACTTTCTCATCTTGGAAACCTGGCTAAATCAGGAAGATCTGAGGAGATCACCGAGGAGATACAGTTTCTCGTTGCCGATATAGCAACCAGGGTAGAGGCTTCCAGATTACTCACCTACAAAGCGGCATCATTCCTGTTCCAGTTCAAGCCCAACCCGACTCTTACGAGCATGGCCAAGGCATATGCGTCAGAAACTGCTGTTTTCGCCACCGAGAAAGCCCTTGAGATAACCGGGGTGTCGGGCATAACCGGGGATCTGGAAAGATTCTTCAGGGATGCAAAGATCATGGAGATATGGGAAGGGACCAGCGAAATTGAGAAGCTCATAATCTCAAGGAATCTTTTGAAAGAAGCATCGGAGGGGAACTAAATGCCATCGGAAGAACAGGATATATTGAAAAGTGCGGTTCAGGAATTTGCCCAGAAAAGCCTTCTGAACAACCTGCTGAAATTGGAAAGGGAAGGGATAGACGATTCTATGGTACGTGCTCTCGCTACACAGGGATTCCTCGGTTCTAGGATACCAGAGAAGTACGGGGGGTCCGGCATAGATCAGTCGGGATATCTGGTAGTGCTGGAGGAACTTGCAACCTTTTCTCCTTCCGTATCTGCCTTGGTTATGCTAACCAGTTCGGTTTTTGCCCAGCTGGTAGGAGATATGGATCCTGAGGCAGTGAGGAGGGTCGCTTCCGGTGAAGCAATGGCATCTGTGGCATTCGACTCTATCCTTGAAGGAAACACAACGGTTGAAGGGCTGAAAGAATCCGGAAAATCAATGACCGGGGAAAGGAAACACATCCTCAACGCGAATCCGGACTACCTGATATCTGAAGCAGAGGGAAGCGGTTTTCTTTACCTTATCAAGGGCGGAATAGAGACGAAGGAAGAAGATCAGATACTTTCGTTCCGCGGCATTAAACTTGGCACAGCAAGAGTCAACTGCTCAACTTACGTTAAACTCGCAGACAACGGCAAAAAGAGGCTAGCTGAAGTCATGGATTCGCTTGATCTGGAAATTTCAGCTATAGCTCTTGGCATATCAAGAGGGGCGCTGCAAAAAGTAATTGAGTACACCAAAGTGAGGAAAACGTTTGACAAACCCCTTAAAGACTACGGTCCGGTGGCTTCTACCATATCTAAGCTGATGAGTGAACAGAGAGTTCTGGAAATGGCGCTGCACAACCAGGAGATCGAGGAAGAAAAGGAGAAGCTCATGATCAAGGTCCTTGCTGTGGATCTGGCAAAACGCGCAAGTAAGTACGCGTTGCAGTTTCACGGCGGATATGGCTACATTGAGGATTTTGGCGTGGAAAAATACTACAGGGACGCAATGGGGCTATCTATACTTCTGCAGCGCTCCAGATCAGATAATCAAAGACTGGCAAAAGAAATATTTGGAGAAAAGTCCGGGTATCTATGATACCTGTTCTCTTTTCTCTTCTGAAATTACTGGTTCTTCCTTAGGTGCAACTTCCTGGACAAAATACCCGTTGGATAAGATTGCTCCGCCAACGAAGCCCCCGAGTGCCGGGATAACTATCCCATCTATGGCAACGTGTTTTATTATTGTAAGTGCCGGCAGGCCCATTACGTTGAAAATAAACGGAAAGACGCTATTTGTCAGGAAAGGGCTATTAATCTGACTGTCGAGCGTGGTCAATACTCCAATTGGCACAAACAGAGCGAAGACTATCAGGATTACCGAAGTCACGATACCAGCAACCAGACCGGCAACCAGACCTCTAGCCGCACCTCTTGCAGCTAATCCGGCTGCAATGCCCGCTACGATCCATCCGTAAAAACCGATCCATCCCAAGAGGACAAGAAGGAACAAACCTACCAGTACACCTGCACCTATACTTCCATACATCAGGCGATCAGAGTCCATGTTAGGATCACTACTAATTAGTAGGTTATTAAAACTTTCGCACCTGACATGATTCGAAAAAATATCTTAACTTCAGTCAAATAACGCCGTTTAAAGCCCGATAATGGCTAAAAAACGATACTTCACCCTCAGACGAGCGAAATTTAATTTGTCGAAGCCCGGAATTAAGAAAATAATATTACGCTCATGGACTATCAAGTTCTGAAGAAATAGATGTCTGAATCCAGAATCGGATACCTTGGAACGCCGGGAACATACAGTGAAGCTGCTGCGAGGAAGATGCATTCCGGAAAATTTGTTGGATTCAGGACCATACCAGACTTATTTAACGCTGTTATTGCCGGAACCGTTGATATTTCTGTGGTGCCCATAGAGAATTCGGTGGAAGGGTCTGTGGGGATAACAAGTGATCTTCTCTTCAGAAATGACGTTTACATAATTGGTGAAACTTATCTGAAAATTTCCCACTGCCTGATTTCATCCGATGATATGACTACTGACAAGGTAAAGATAATATTATCACATCCCCAGGCCCTTGGACAATGCTCGCGCTTTATATCTAAAGGGAATTATGAAGTGATACCGTTCCCGGATACCGTGGCAGCTGTTGTCGGAGTAAAGGATCGAATCTATCAGAATGCAGCTGCCATAGCAAGTGAAACGGCTGCTCAAATACACGGTATGAAAATTCTTGAACGTAACATCGGAGATTTTGATGAAAACTATACGCGCTTTGTTTCCCTGTCAAATAAAGAGGACACGTCCGGTAAAGTTCTGAGGAGCAAAACCTCCATCGTAGTGTCCGTGGACAACAAGCCCGGATCCCTACTCAAAGCTCTCGAGGTTTTCTATAAATATGGAATAAACATTTCAAAAATTGAGTCTAGGCCGGTAAGATTTACTCCCTGGAATTACATTTTCTTTCTCGACTTCGGCACAATTGAAGACCAGGATGCTGCAATGGACGAACTCAGGAAAAAAGTCTTGTCATACAAATTGCTTGGAAAATATCCCTCCACTCAGCCTTAAATTAACACGGAGGAATATTTCTGACTTCTTACGAGATCAGGCAATTTCTTATCTGTATTGATGACAAATTATGCATTATTGAATGGAATATGCACAAATAGGGGATTAGATTGCACCGAGCCATGCAAAAAAATAAAAAAATTGGAGCTTTGAGGGAGAGACGATCCTTCTCTCTGATAATCTCATAAGCTTCAGGGATGCTGAAATCACGCAATGAGCTCATTGTAATACACATGAAATACGCATGAATAAAGGTTTCGCCATTGATAATGGTAATTTTAACCTGAAAAATACGGGTCTGAATATGCATCCAATTTGGAGAGGTTACAAGATTGACCTAGGTTTTTAGAAAAAGTCTGAATGTATTACAAATGCTTCAATTTGCCGTATTACAGTTCGACATGTAGTTCAATATGTGTTTTTTTATTAAATCCCGACAGGTACATTTAGATCTATTTGAAGAGCTTGAGGCCTTTGTCCGTAAAAACTTCAAAATGTTCATCCGAAGTATAAAGTGAGCATCCATTGTTTATAGCTATTGACGCTACAATCGCGTCCATTCTTGGAACTGATTTTCCTTTTCTTTCAGCACTTAATTCCAACATAGCGGATAGTTCACTGTCATTTTTGCCGTATCCCAGTGTTGGTAGTTGTAAGACTAAGCGTGAATCTTTTGAGTATTTTTCTATTCCGTAAAGAACTTCGTGCATGTTCACTGAGCTGGTACAGTACTCTTCTCCGCTTTCGATGATTTTAAGCATGAGTGTTTCTCCCTTTTGGGAGTTCTTGTCCAGCACTTCGATGATAACATCCGTGTCCAGAAGAATCAATTTCTCTTCTCCCACCGTTTCTTCTTGATCTCACCAAGAAGTTTCTCCTTATCTTCAAACTCCACGCTTCCTCTCAGAGCCAAAAGTAGATCTTTCTTGCTCTGTGATTTGATCAGTCTATCCAGAAGCTCACTGAAACTTTCATTCTCTTTCTTGAATCCCATTAATTCATCATATACTGATTTCTTAATGGTAATGGTTTTGGGCATAACATATGTTTATGTTTAAACTTTATTTAATTTTTAGGCACCAGTCTTTACAATTGTTCTATTACTTATTATCAAAGGTATTCTCTTAAAATAATAAACAAACCCGAGTGGCCCCTTCTAACGGAATTATGCTTTGGTTCATTGTAGGTACCAAGATTTAACCATCACAAAGCCTCAATTACCTGTAAGTATTCTTTCTATGCCCCAGAGATCTAACAATAATGACTCTAACTTTTTAGATCCTTTTGATCACTACATCCATGATTTCCTTCAGATATGGCACTGATGAGGCTTGTGATGCCAATAATGTCAGACATAAGTGAGAAATGGGTAACCGGAAGAAAATATATATCACCATGGAAATCAAATAGAGGTTGAACAGATATTTTCTGAATTGCAGCAGTTCCAGTACACTATTAAAAACAATAGCTGTGATCATTATAAAAACCTTATATCAGTAAATTGCAATGCATGATTATGGTTGCAGAAGATAAGCTAAAGTCCGCCATAGAGAATTCCAGGAAAGTTTCAGAGGACGGCTTACTCGTTATTTATGATCTGACAAGTGACATTGATTTTTCAAATCCAAAAAATGTGGCAAGAGCATTGTCCGAGGTATTCTTCGAAAAAGATGCATTGAACTGGTTCAAAGTTAATGACGACCAGGTAGATTTTGAACCCACATACAAAGTTCGCGTAGTTCTGGCGGAGGAACACAACCGGCAGCTTGAAAACACCGTGGATGACTTCCTCAAGGATCTGCAGAAAGAGGATATTTCCAAGGTCTACTCCAAGCAGATCAAGGATGGTGCAAGCCATGCCTCACACATTCAGTCAGCAATGGCCATCGGTGCGATCACATCAGCCCTATTTCGGCACTCAGAGAAAAAAGTCTATGCGGACTCAATTAGGGATGATCTCTTTGTTGATCTTCTTGAAAAGCTCGAAATCAGGTCACTTAATGGCAAGGATCTTATGGACTGGAAGAACCTCCCACTTTGACCAAATTCAAAAAAGGTAAATTTAACAATCCCAACCTTCTAATGATCTTGTTTCTTAGCGCTTATTATTTTTGATGCCACAGAGAACTTGGAAAAAATCCACCTCTCATTTATATCACGGAGCAGGAAAATATCTTATGGACCGGCCGGGATTTGCTCAATGTTTTTGCGAATACTCTTCAAAAGACGCTAGCTGGAATAAAAACCGTTGCAACCGATATGTCAATTGAAGCTTTAAACGGATATTGTCCTCCAGAACATCCAATTGATAAGAGCAGTTCCCGCACATCCCTATTTTTAAACCTTTGAAGATTTTCTGGGCAAATTAAAGAGGCACAAATGTTATATATCTTTTATACATTTATTATACAGAGAATATACATGGATTACACCACTATACAAATCAGTCGAACTACCAGAGAGAAACTGAATGGTCTTAGGGCATACAAGAGAATGACTTATGATGAATTGCTAAATGCACTTATGTCACTAATTCCCGAAGGAGATGAAGAGGGAACGTTTAGTGAAGACTTTAGGGCCTCTCTTTTGAGGAGCCTTCTTGATGTCAAAGAGGGTAAGACACACTCCACTGAAGAAGTGAAGAAACAACTGGGAATTCAGTGACAGATTATACTGTAGAATATTCGGAGGAGTCTTTTTTTCAACTTAGAGGTTTGAACACTCCTGTAGCTAAAAGGATTATACAGAAAATAGAAAGTACCAAGAGTGATCCGCACAGATTTTTCGTGAGACTTGTCGGTAGAACGGAATACAAGCTTAGGATCGGAGATTACAGAGTGATTGCGGATATTGTGGAAAATAGAAAAGTAATTATCATCAGGTCACTGGGGCATCGAAAGAGCATTTACAAATGATTTCAACTGCACTATAAGTTCAAGTGATTATCTGGGCATAGAATAATAAAAACAAGTCATAGAATGGACCGGTCGGGATTTGAACCCGAGGCCTCCTGCTTGCGAAGCAGGCGATCTACCGCTGATCTACCGGCCCAGTTTTATCTGAATGTTTGCAGTCGATAAAAAATATGCTGTCCTTCATCATTTTGAATATCATTCACTCATCCCACTCACCAGAAACCTTCAGTTTTAATATTCAATACGCATTTTAGCCAGTGGTTGAAAAATTCCTTTGTGGTAAGGTTGAACCAAGGGATTACCAGATAAACCTCTACATGGGTGCTAAAGAACAAAACACGCTAATTGTTTTACCTACTGGACTTGGGAAGACTGTGATAGCAGCCATGGTTGCTGAATATGTTATAGCACAAAAAAAGGACAACGTTCTTTTTCTTGCACCGACCAAACCACTTGTTTCCCAGCATTATGAAACCCTGAAGGATCTCCTGTCTCTCGATGAAAAGTCAATATCGAAGTTCACAGGAGAAGTGGATAATGAAGATCGTCTTCTCAGATGGGTCACCTCGAAACTGGTCGTTTCAACTCCACAGGTCGTCATAAACGACTTACGGAACGGGCTGTTTGATATTTCCAGATTCGGCCTCATAGTTTTTGATGAAGCACACAGAGCCAGTGGAAATTATGCCTACGTTGAAATTGCTTCCAGCTTCCTTGAGTGTAAAAAGAGGCTGATACTCGCAATAACTGCGAGTCCTGGTGCTGACAGAGACAGACTTGATGAAATTACAAAAGCACTTGGGATAGAAAGTGTAAGAATCAAAAGTGAAAATGACCCGGACGTTATGAAATATATGGGTGGAATTGAAATCGAAACCGTAATTCTCCCGGTTCCTGCCCACATAAAAGACGTTGCTGCGCTACTCCGTCAGGTAATAGATAATGTAAATTCAAAGATCAGGAGTTCAGGGATCATAAAGTCGGGAAGAATATCAAGAAGTGAACTGGCTTCAAAAGTTAGAGAGCTGGTTGAAGAGGCAAAGAACGGAAATAAAAACTTGTTTGGCGTGATTCCATACGTTACTGCCGCGATCCGTCTTGATTACCTGCTTGAATATCTGGAGAGTCAGGGGCTGGAAGTAGCATATGACTACATAACTGACATCCTGAACAGCGAGGAAAAAACCCTGAAAAGGACCGCTTCCATTGTTTCCAGAATGCCGGAATTCTCTGAATTCATGGCCAGACTGAAGGAGCTTCAATCAATTGGCGTGGAAAATAGCAAAATGGCAAAGGTTCTGGCTTTGTGTGAAGAACAGATTTCCGCGAATCCGGATTCGAGAGTTATTGTATTCACCCATTTCAGAAAAACTTCGGAACTTATGACCAACTACCTGAAAAGCAAGTCCACTCTGCTGAGGCCCACAAGGTTCATAGGCCAGTCATCACGTTCCGGAGATGAAGGACTGAGTCAGAAGGATCAGGAGATAATACTGCAGAAGTTCAGGAACAACGTATTCAATGTCCTGATTGCTACAAGCGTAGCGGAGGAAGGCCTGGATATCCCGGCAACGGACCTTGTTATATTCTTTGAGCCAGTGCCGTCGGAGATAAGGAGCATCCAGAGGCGTGGAAGAACAGGAAGAACTCACGCTGGAGAGGTAAAGATTCTCATATATGAGGGGACAAGGGACAGTGGATATTACTTTTCCAGCAAGAGAAAAGAGTCAAGAATGAAAACCAACATAGAAAGAATCCAGGACAAACCTGATCAGCCAGCTGGGAAAAAGGCCGTCAGGAAATCGAATCTTGACGATTATTTCAGTTGAATTCCTGGCCAATGTAAGCCAGTTTCGCGATCATTGCATCAAGCTGGATGAGATCTGTAGAGCCTTCGACAATCCTGAATTCAGCTTCACCTAGCGCCATTATTACCTGCAGCTTCTGCTTAGGCGGGATAAGTTCTTTCCTAACAACGGAGTGGACACCGCGTATTATGTCCATGCCTGAGAGACCCTGTTCAATCATCAGGCCGTCAAGCATATCCCTGGCATCTTCGAACAGTCCGCCTATAGCCTTGGACAGTAATGACTTGAACTGGCTGGAATTCGCCATTCCTGATATTTCATAGATTTTTGAGGCTGTAAGATCACCTGACGATTTTATTGTCTGAAGTATGTTCAAGGCTTTTCTCATATCGCCCTCGGCTATGTCGGTAATCGCCTCCATTGCGTCATCATTTATCTCAAAATTTTCCGCTTTTGTAATAATTCTGATACGCTTCTTCATTTCTTCAGGTTTTATTGGCTTGAATCTCATCACTACAGTTCTGGACTGTATGGGAAGAATGATCTGTGATGAATAGTTGCA
>JAJZOM010000138.1 GCA_021811505.1 Thermoplasmata archaeon
CGAATTATGAACGAAGAGCCCCTAGATCGAGGAAAGCGAAATTTCCTCAAAGCCATGATCGTGGTATCCGCCGGTGCTGCGGCTGCGGGAGCCCTAAAAGGCGTTGTACAGAACATAATCTCTCCAGCTGCAGGCTTGACCTCTTTTCCGACACTGACTCTTGTTGATGATGTGACGGGTCTGCCTATTCACACGTCAGACATAGTAGTTAACAGCTCGAAGGCATACATATTCTATTATCCTCTGGATAATGATCCGAATTTCCTTATAAGGATGGGCGACACTAGCAACAATGATGTTAGAATATCGCCTTACAATGTCCAGGTACCAGCCACAGGAGGGACATTCAAATCCCCAGGCGGAGCCGGTCCATATGGTTCCGTTGTGTCATTCAGCGCAATATGTCAGCATCTTGGTTGTGTTCCACCAATTATTCATTATTACAAAGGGGGAACACCTATACCTGGAAACCCGGGTCTTAAGAGTATCACTGGTTACATACACTGTAATTGCCACGGAAGCACTTACGACCCGGCAAATGGTGCTGAAGTCGTCACGGGGCCGACACAGAGGCCATTGCCAAATGTTGTATTGGAATATGATCCCACAACTGATACATACCGGGTAAAGAGTATGCTTGGTCCCACAATTTACGGTAAGCCAAATGACCTTGAGGGTGGAACACCGTTTCCTTCTGGAACCACAACGACTCCAGTCTCACGGATCAGTATAGCAGGAGCTTGATGGTGATAAAATTGGTAGATATAAAATCTAAATTGGGAAATATTCCCACTGTGAGTTCAGTACTCGGAAATGACCCTCTCCACATAGATGAGTTACCGCTCAAGAAAGTCCCTGATTACATGAGAAAGAGGGGCGGTATTTGGTACTGGACAGGGGCGCTCATATCGATGGCATTCGTGTATCAGATCATCAGCGGTCTTCTCCTTCTCTTATACTATGTTCCCAGTGATGCGTATGGTACAACTACAGGAATAATAAACACAGTTCCGTACGGTTCTCTTATGCTTACTACACACCTCTATGGTGCCTATGCAATGATATTCCTGGTTTATGTGCACATGTTCAGGAATTATTTCTTTGCTTCATATAAAAAGCCAAGACAGTTGCAGTGGATTATCGGAGTTTTGCTTCTCGCAATAACCATTGGAGTAGGGTATTTCGGGTACTCAATGACTGGTGATGTACTATCTATAGATGCTACTGATGTCGGAAGAGGCATTGCGCAATCCACACCATTCCTTGGAACAGCCCTAGAGGCTATTTTCTTTGGAAACGGTACAGCAACTAGCCTTTTTACGCATATGCTTGCCTGGCACATCATTCTCGTGGTTGGAATTGGGAGCTTGTTTGGTGCGCATTTCTGGCTTGCTGAAGCCAATGGAATAATGCCGGCACACAGGGATGTAAACCACAAAGCCCCGGCGATGGATACTGAAGAGGAGAAGCACAAGAAATGGTACCCCTATAACATGAGTTTCATGACCCAAATCGCAATGTACAGCTTTGGTTTTCTTATACTCATCCCGTCAGTCATAGCTTTGCTCCCGAATGTTCCTGCGCTCTTTTCCCCATTTCCACAGGTATCTCCCAGTAGCCCGCTTGCTGCATATGTGCCAGCATATCCGCCATGGTTCCTGTTATTTGTATACAAAGCGGTTGACTTTAATCTCTTCAGTGCTGCTGGTTCATTGTCGGCATTGGCAGCTACAGCAGTTTTCGGTATAGTTCCGCTGGTCTATTTTCTCATGCTTCCATTCATCGATACAAACGACGACTTGCACCCACTGTCCAGGCCATTGGTTACGTCCTTTGGAATACTGGGCATCATATATATGATAATATTGTCTCTTTGGGGTGCGTTGACGCCAGGTATACCTGTATCAACACCTGAGGCCCTTGCCGTTCTGGTACCACCGTTCGTGATAGTGGTATCCGGCGTTTCCGTCATGTCAAGACTTTACAAGAAAGGGCATTTCAAAATAACGACCGGAAGGATCACAAGTTCCTTCCTGATCTTTATGTTTGTTATGGTGCTGGCTGCTTATTCATTTGGGCAGAATTTTACAATGACACTCGTGTACACCAATGGCCTAAACCTGGTTTCCACGGCGTTCACGGGCGGAGTAATGATCTTTGGTGCAGTTGGAACGATGAAATCCGCCAGAATATCCAACGCGCAAGCAAACGAGGAGAAACTACGGGTTAACGTATATCAGATCAGCAAGAATGTTGCAATGGTGTTATCAGCACTGCTTGCAATAGGTGCAATTGCTGTAGTATACATTATTTCTCAACTGGATCCTGTCGGTCCTGTTCCAAATGCTGAATTCGGGATCGGTCTGGGATTTGTAATGATCTTTACCGGTACTATAATGAGAATATACAGGGCTGCGTTCTATAATGAGTGATATAAGGGTTAAAGGATTCGACGATATTACGTTCTGGCGTGAGGATAGCATCGGCTTGATCGTGATCAGATCGTCATCTGAAGGCAGAATACGTAGAAAAACTATGGAAGAGCTGATGATGGCACTCAGCAGTGCTTCCATTGATTCGTCGATTGGCAGTATTGCTATCACAGGGCAAAACGATCTTTTTTTCAAAGACATAGTGTCGAATGAAGCTGACGATCTTCCTGCTTTGCTTGAATCACTACGTGCACTGGCATCCGTGTTATACTCAATAGACAAACCTACGTTTACGATCTTGAATGGAGATGCAACAGATCTCGGCTATGAACTTGCACTGCTGACAGATATCATAATATCGTCTCCCAAGGTAACAGTAGGTTTTTCCAGGGAATACAATTGCAAGATGGCAGGGTCTCTGTCGTCCCTGCGTTTTAGATCGGCAGAGTTAGGCGGATCGATGGAAGGCGTGAACTGCGATTACGTTTTTAAATACGATAATCTGCTTGGAGATGCCAAAAATCGGATTTCTGGACTTGAAAACCCGAGGCTTGCCCTCTCCAGGCGCAATCGTCTTAGATTCATCAAGGAAGCAATCACAGAGGAGCATCTGATGCTTCTCGCCAAATCGAGTATTTCAAAAGACAAAAATGTATTAAATGTACCTGCAGGAAAGGAGGGAGTGAACTAAAATGAATAGCAATATAAAGGGATGGATTGGATTTGCAATTGTGGCATTCTTGATTATCGGTGGTGCATTTGGCACATCGCACATTCTGCCTACAACAGCCTCGGGAATTTCTGTATCGAATATCACCTCATCTAATGGTGGAAATTATGTTGCAAACAATCAGACGTACGTTGTAAACGTTTCCGACACAAGTACCAGCGAGAATTTTACTGTGTCAATGACGTCAACGGTAGCTTCCGGTTCACTGAATGTTTCAATAATTCCGCCGACTCTGCTTAACAGCACTCTATTTAACCTAACTTACAACACAATGTACAACAAACTGTACAACCAGTCTGTCAATAAAACTGAGAAAGCAGGTATCACCCTGAATAACAGTGTTAACCAATCGATTAAACAGAACGCTTCTGCCAACGCCACTGTGTATGCTTACCAAAATGCCTCTATTAACCTGTTTTTACCCATATACTTGAACACGACATTCGCTGGCGGCACCCATTCATTTAACATTTCAATATCTCTAAACAGCAGTGCGTTAAAACTTTTGAACAGGAACGAGGTATTATTTGCAACAATAAACCTAGCTTCAGGTCCTGATGTTGCAAATGGAAACATTATGTTCGTGAAGGTATGACAACAATCCCACAGAACAACCTCAAAACATAATTTTTATTGTTATTTTTCAGAATCCTTTGCAGAACAGGGGTAATAACAGAAAAGGGACCCACGAATAAGGAATATCGGCTGTCTGGTTCCCGTAGTTTCTGGCATGAGGCTGAAAATTTAGTTCCAAGCTGAAGGTTTTTAATTATGAACACGACCTTCTTTATATTGGTGACGAGGAACAGTAATTAGGGACTCCGGTAGTTATAGTGGCCGCGACAAGTTCACACTAATAATATCCTGTACCCAGGAAAATAATTGTTGCTGTTAGTACCGAAAAGAAAGAAGCAAGGAAATTAACCTCACCTTTCGTGAGTTTTCCCACATTTTCCCACAATGCACCAAGTAAGCTGTCTATCTGACATCCTGCAAAACCCATTAAGGTTATGAATACAAGCTGTATGACGTTGAATCCCGTTGAAGAGAGAAACACATAGGAAATAGCTACTATAAATGCACCAAAAAGCGCTGCAGCCTCACCCGTTAGTGAGATTCCCCCATTAATGCCTGGTGTTGTTGGTTTAAGATTCGTAATCAAATATACTTTTTTGTCTATTACTCCTATCTCGGACGCAAATGTGTCTGAATTAACAACAGCAAGGGAAATTGCAAACAATTCAAAATAGTGAAAATGGAAAATGTGAGTAAATGCATTTGTAAAATTCAGTGACGAAATAATCATGCCTATGACAGCAGCATAAAAAATATTGGAAACTCGCCTTTCACCAGAGCTGCCCTCCTGGAGGTTTTTATTTTTTTTCTCCTGAAAGAAGGACTTAGTGGCGAAATGGCTGCTTAAGGCAAAAATCAGAAGTACCAGAAGCCAGTAAAGAGATCCGAGAAATGCTACTACCAGCCCCACTGCGAATGCCGCAGTTGTACCTTTCAGATCAAATATGTTGAATACCCTAGAAATAACAAATAATGCTGCCAGAATGGAAAGAATTAGAATGGAATTCAAGGCACTGAATATGATCTACCAACCTCTTTCCTGAAGCCTCATCTCTTTTGGCATCTGTTCAATGTCGAGACCCTGCATTCCGGAAAGTCCTGCAGAAACATCACCTATTATCTTGTAGTCTTCGTAATTTTCCACTGCTTCCACAACAGCTCTTGCCATCTTAGCAGGATCTTTAGACTTGAATATCCCACTTCCGACAAAAACACCATCCATGCCAAGTTTCATCATCAGGGCTCCGTCAGCTGGTGTAGCAACGCCGCCTGCAGCAAAATTTACCACTGGCAGTCTTCCCATGCGTTTTATTTCTTTCAGTACCTTGAGAAGTTCGGATTCGATTTTTTCTGCACTCATTTCATAATAGAGTTCATAATCTGTTAGATAGTCTGCGGAACCGAACAAATCGGTTGAAACCGACTTCCTGAGTATCTTATAAGAAGACGACATGGTTTCAGACACCTTTTTGAGTTCTTCTGAACTCAGATCTTTGAGTATTTTTATCCCCTCATTCACCATTCTGATATGCCTGACCGCCTCGATTATATTGCCAGTTCCAGCTTCCCCTTTTGTTCTTATCATGGCCGCACCTTCAAATATTCTCCTGACAGCCTCTGGAAGCACTCTTGCACCACATACCACCGGAACCTTGAGCTCCCTCTTGTAAAGGTGAAAAAATGGATCTGCAGGCGTCAAAACTTCACTTTCATCCAGCATATCAACGCCAAGGGCTTCAAGGGTATATCCTTCGGAAAGATGGCCTATCCGCACTTTAGCCATCACCGGAATGGAAACTGCATTGAGGATTTCCTTGATCTTTTCAGGATCGGCCATTCTCGCCACTCCTCCGGCAGCCCTTATGTCGGCCGGGACTCTTTCAAGCGCCATTACTGCAACCGCACCTGCTGATTCGGCAATGGAAGCCTGTTCTGCGTTCGTGACATCCATTATTACGCCACCTTTGGTCATTTTTGCAAAACCGCGTTTGAGAAGCTCGTCGCCAAACCTTAATTGGGAAATATCAATGGACATGATTTATCTCGGTAAGGATTGAAATAAGTTATATATAGGTTTATAGCGGAAGTCCGATCAGAAGATGTTGCAGTCAAACACCAATATTTTTTTCACAAAAAAAATTTAATAATGCACAAACATAACACAGATGAAACTTAATGGCCGACACCCGCAAAGACGGAGTAGCCATTATCATGCCGGTCATCAACGAACGTAAGAATCTTCAGGGACTTCTGCCACTGTTGGCTGAGTTCAACGTATTCGTTGTGGACGACGGAAGTAATGACGGTACTCAGGAGTTCTGTGAATCTTTGTCCCATGTCCATCTTATAGAACGTGGCAGGAAAATGGGATTGGTCTCCGCGATTCTTGAAGGCTTCAGGCATGTCCCAGAAAACTGCGAGTATTCCATAGTGCTGGATTCTGATTTTTCACACGATCCGAAATACATACCGGAACTGCACAATTATGCGATTAAGAATGAGGCTGATCTTGTAATTGGTTCCAGATACACTCCAGGAGGCAAAAACGGAGACGAGCCTTTAAGGCGCTTCATAAGTGTATCCGGCAATATAGCATTCAGATCGGCATTCTCTTCCAGAGTTAAAGATGCGACAAGTGGATTCAGAGTTTATTCCAAACGTGCAATGGCTTTCCTTCTCGCCTCTCAATATGCCGAACCAGTCAGCCCTTCCTACGCCGGTCAGATAGATGTCCTGAGAAGGCTGGAAAGCGCAAAGATGAAAGTAGCTGAATACCCAATAACATTCTACAGGAGAAAGAATGGTCGCAGCAACCTAAGTAATAGCGACATTATGGGATTCCTGTCACTGCTCATCAGAAAAGGCAATCTCGTTTCATACGTAATGGTTGGCCTCTCAGGAATACTCGTGAATGAATTGATACTGTCTCTTCTTTTCGGAGTTATGGGTTACCCGGCTGAGTTATTCTCAATTGAGGTAAGTGTGGTTTCGAATTTCATTCTCAATGATCGACTTACCTTTGGAAAACGTGATTCTATTGTTTCCGAAGTATTCTTTTCCAGGCTCGCAAGATACAATTTCTACAGTCTAGGAGGCATTGGAATTAATGCTATCGTTTTCTACTTACTGGTTGCCTTGAATGTGGATATATTAATTTCCAACTTCGTGGGGATTGTCTTCGCATTCCTGTTCACATATATATCTTCGACATTTTTCGTCTGGGGTGAAAAAATCACTTGAATATTGAACCGGAATTCCGCGAGAAGCTATCGCGAATAGCATTGATAGGCGAGAGTTGTGGTTTAGTAATAACTCCCGGCGTTCTGACATTTTATCTGGGATATGGCCCTCTCTTCTTAATAATATTGGAGTCACTGCTAATAATCGCAGGCTTCTTCACTCTTACGCTTGCACTTACTGATCCTTTCCCGAAATGGGCAGATATAAAAATGACCTGGCCTGTGTTTCTGATATTTTTTATTGCGATTCCCTATGTCTTAACAACCACACCACGTTTTCCGCCTCTTGACTCCTTTGCCGGAATATCAACTATATCTGTCTCTATAGTCTCTTCGATTTATCTTGGTAAAACTCTTTACGGATTTCACAGGCAATCAACTCCAAAACCGGCACTTGTGTATCTTGTGCTATGTGCGTTGACCATAACATGGACGCTGTACCTATGGACTGGTTCACCGCCATTTCCAACAGACGAAATGACCATAGATTATTACGCTGCACATCTGTTTCTATTGGGCTTGAATCCGTACAACCCCGCTCTGACTTCCAATGTATACTCATATTACGGTCTCGCATTAAACGGCATTCCTGTAAATCAAATGCTGAACGTATCAACGCCAATTCTGACCGGCGGATTCGTTACCGGATTCAGTTACCCTGCATTGTCTCTTCTCGTTTTCATCCCGGCCAACCTTCTCAAGATTTCACCATCGGTTATATTCGCGCCATTTTACATAGTACCTGTAATAATCATACTTAGGATATACCATCTTAAAAATGACATGAAAATAGCCTTGATCTCATCACTGGTGCTTGTATTGAATCCGGCTTATCTTTTACAGATTACTCAAGGAGAACCAGACATTCTATGGGTTATATTCGTGATGCTCTCGCTTATATGTGCGAGGAATCCTTATCTTTCCGGCATGTTCATTGGTCTCGCTATAGCCGTCAAACAGATACCGGTCTTCCTGATTCCATTTATGATTTATTTCATATACCGGGAATACGGGCGAAAAAACTCTGTCCTGTGGATTTTTTCTTCAATCGCTGCTTTTCTTGCGGTCAATCTATATTTCATTGCCTCTTCTCCGATATTTTTTGTGCACGCACTTTTGGCGCCGGAGTTCCAGCCCATAATTGGAATAGGGTTCGGGCCGTCACAGATTTCATTTCTTAATATATTGCCGGTAAATCATAGTTTCTTCTCCTTGATGGTAATTGCGGTCCTGATAGTCAGCCTGGCATTTTACGTAACCTTCTATCGCAGGGTTAGATATGCTTTCCCAGCGTTCCAAATAATCATATTTCTTTTCAATTATCGTCTTCTTTCCGGGTATTTAATTTTCTGGCCAATAGTTGCCCTGGTTATACCTGCTGTAATGGTAAACACGAAAACAAAGCAGGGTTCACGCTTATCATTGCGCTCAAGTTTAAAAAATATGCCTGCAGCCAAAATAGCAGTCGCAATATTGTGTTTAGGCGTTCTTTCCGTTCCATTTGCCTATAATTATGCAACTCCGCAGACAACCAGTATAGAACTCAGCAATCTTAACATTGTTGAAATCTCTCACGGTAATGTTACTTCCATATCACTTCAGGTGACTGTGCATTCGTCAAAATATTCTCAGATTCCTCTTTACTTTAGAATTACTCCATCAACTTCACTTATTTACATGAACGGTTATCTTTGGACTTCCCATACCAACTCGAATTACATAAATGGACAAACTTACAATATCACAATAACTCCATTAGAAGCTGGCCAGGGAATACCCGACAGCGGTTATTACAGGCTTATCGCTTATTATGGTTATAATTACGGTTCTGCAGGCTTCGCATTACATTCCGGAAGTTTATCCAAGCAATGAGGGGTGGAACATTAATTTATAAAATAAGGCGATACGGGGTAGAATGTCGGCAGTTCTATTCATCCTTGCAAAATTCCTGTTAATAATGGCGGCGGGAGTCATTGCAGGTATTCTGGGTTCCTTGACTGGACTCGGAGGGGCAACAGTTCTTGTCCCCCTCTTATCGCTGTTCTTCTCTGTTCCTATAATATATGCCACTGGTGCCAGCCTCATATCTACAATTGCCACTTCGGCTGGATCTGCAAGCGCATACACTAAGAAGAAAATAGCCAATGTAAAGATAGGCATTGGGCTTGAAATGGCCACGACTGCAGGAGCCATCGTGGGTTCACTGACTGCAGTGTATGTTTATGCACACAACTTTTCATGGACCATATACGTTATTTTTGGAGTGGTGTTGCTAACTTCATTGATTCCGACAATACATCGCGGAAAATATGAAGAACCTCCACACAGGCAGGCAGATTGGTGGACAAAAGTCTTCCAGTTGCAGGGCTCATATTATGACGAGAAACTGAAAAAAAATGTGAGTTACACTGGAGTCAGATGGTGGCTTGCAGAACTTATTATGTTCTTTGCTGGTATAATATCGGGACTTCTTGGCATCGGAAGCGGAGCACTCAAGGTGCTTGGCATGGACTGGGCTATGAACCTGCCTATGAAAGTCACTACCACTACAAGCAACTTCATGATAGGTATTACTGCAGCCACCGGGAGCACAATCTACTGGTATGAGGGTTATATCCAGATTTTCATTGCGGCGGCTACTGCCATAGGTGTTCTTATTGGATCTTACCTTGGTGCAAAGATACTTGTCCGAATCACCAACAAAGACATAAGATGGCTATTTTTTGCAATTCTGTCTTTTCTGGGAATAGAAATGCTACTCAAGGGCCTGTATCTCGGAAAATACATAGCATATGGACCGACAACGGAAATATACATCTCATCAGTGTCTGCGGCGCTTATGATTGTCGGACTCTATCTGCATCAGAAAAGAGGTGTTATTATTGGAAAAACAGTATGATATTGATACCATTACGAGCCATATACTGAAGGCGGGAGTCCTGACCAGCCTGTTATTCATCATAACTGGCATAGTTCTGTTATTCATAAATGGCCAGGGAGATAATTATACACTATCTCAGATTGCAAATTTTAATTCAACGTTCGATTCCAAGTTTATCCCCCTCGTCGGTATAATCCCTGGCATCCTTGCTCTTGATGGAGTATATTATGTCACATTGGGACTCTGGATACTAATTTTTACGCCAATAACAGTGGTGTTCACTGCACTATACTCATTTGTATCAAACAGGAATCCTTCGTATGTCGTAATGAGCATCATAGTCCTGTTTAACCTGTTCTTCGCCATGATTGTAGTTCCGAGGTTGTTGATCTGACAGCATTATTGAGGCACTGAATTCACAGACTCCGTGAAAAAATGTTTATTATTGACGGATGGATTTAGGCGCAGGGTCACAGAATGCTTAATTTTGAAAGAGTCAAAATCTCGCAGGAAGACCCCAAAAAGAGGGTTGAAAGCTTCGTACTGGAGCCAGTCAAAGAATATAGCGGCAGCGAAGCAGTCGCTGAAGCAAGCAGGTGCATTGGCTGTAATATATGCACACAGGCCTGTCCCGCAAGCCTTGACATTGGCGGTTATATCAACAGTACGGCAGTCGGAGACCCAGCCCAGACAGTTCGAATAGTTTTTGAAAATTTACCGTTTCCGGCAATCATAGGGAGGGTATGCACGCATTTGTGCGAAGATATCTGCGTGATGTATGACACAGGTGGTCCCATAGCAATAAGGCATCTGAAGAGATACGCTGCTGATACATTCGCAGATTATGGAGAGATACTTAATCTCCCGAAAAAGAAATTCATCGGGAAAAAGGTTGCAGTTATTGGGGGAGGTCCATCCGGCCTTACCGCTGCATATTATCTTTCTGTACAGGGAATTAAGGTTACCCTGTTCGAGAAGCTCCCTGCATTAGGGGGATTCATGAAGACCGGGATACCGAGATACAGATTGCCACAGGAAGTTCTGGACAAAGAAATCGGTTTTATAATCTCTCAGGGTGTCGACGTTAAACTAAACACAGACATAGGAAAGGACATAACATTTGATGAAATCTTAAAAGGATACGATGCGGTCTACATCTCAGTGGGCAATCAGAAACCACACATGACAGGGACTCCCGGCAGCGATGCGGTTAACGTGCTCCATGCCACGCAATTCCTGAGACGAGTGAGCTTTGGGGAAAGAATTGACGTCGGCAAGAATGTGGTTGTCATAGGCGGAGGTTTCACAGCTAACGATTCCGCACGAACATCTATCAGATTTGGCGCCAAAAACGTGTATATCATGTACAGGCGAAGGGAGATAGATCGCCCGGGATATCCATCCATGAATGCCGATGAGGAAATGGAAGAAACCATTGAAGAATTCGTGCATTATATGTGGGAAGTGACCCCATTTGAGTATGTCAAGGAAGGCGACAGAGTCACAAAATTGCGATACTGGCAGAACGAGATGGTCATGGAAGCCGGTGGGCGAGCTAAACCGGTACCTCAGAAAGATAAAGTTCACGAGATTGATGTTGATTTCATCATAGAAGCGACTGGACAGGAAACGGATTATAAAACCGATTTCTTTGTCCAGAACT
>JAJZOM010000037.1 GCA_021811505.1 Thermoplasmata archaeon
TTTCGATGATGAAATGCCTGTATTACTTCCTTCCAGGATCAGATTACCGCAGTCAACAGATTTTGCATTTTTAATCTGGTCGACAATTGAAAGAAGAAACTCAGGATCATCGGTTGCATCGAACAGTCTCGTTCTCCTTCCATTTATCTCCGGATCAGATATGGACTCACCATTTCCATTCTCGGAAAGTGGTATGAAATAACTTTCGGTTGAATCGTCAGTGAAGACAAGCCTGAAGATTGCAACGTATTTCCCTCTCGAGTACTCGCCGAATTTATCAAGTAAAGCATACCTGATACTTTTTCCCTTGGAACCAAACCATCTCTTTCCTTGAATAAAGGAAGGAATCGAATCCTCAAGTGTTTTTTTTGCTTTCTGATCAATCATCAACTATATCATCCTTGACGTCCGGGGGCACCAGTCTAAGCCAGAAGAAACCATGTGGTGGTAATGTGAAGAAGTAAGGAAGATCCCCGATCGCAGGAAACCTCGCCTCAGTTATGACCTCAGTTGGCCTGTATCCCTTATATTTCTTTAGATCAAGCTCAACGAACGTGTGTTTCCGGGACATATTGAAAACACAGAGAATCTGGTCACCTTCATATTCCCTGATATAAACGAGAGCCTTCCTGTTCTCATGTGGTATGAAATCTATGCCACCGCGGCCGAAGACGGTGTTGTATTTTTTCCTCACCCGCAGCATCTTCCTCACCCAGTTCAACATTGAGCTGGATATCCTGGATTCTGATTCCACATTGACAGATTCATAGTGATAATTTGGATTTATTATAACTGGAGAATACAGGGCCTCGGTATCCGCTCTTGAAAAACCGGCATTCCTGTCGAAAGACCACTGCATGGGGGTCCTGACACCATTCCTGTCACCAAGATATATATTGTCGCCCATGCCCAGTTCATCGCCATAATACAGGATTGGTGATCCTGGAATTGAAAGCAGAAGCGCATTAAGGAGTTCCAGTGATGATCTCTCATTGTCCACGAGAGGGGCGAGTCTCCTTCTTATACCAAGGTTAAGGCGCATTTTTGGCAGCTTCGCGTATTCTGAATACATGATATCCCGTTCCTCGTCCGTTACCATTTCAAGCGTCAATTCATCATGGTTTCTGAGAAATATACCCCAGTCACATGTTGCCGGAATTGGAAGCGTCTGTTTAATTATGTCAATGATGGGGTTTCCAGACTGTCTTGCAAGCGAAATGAATATCCTGGGCATAAGGGGAAAATTGAAACACATGTGGAATTCGTCCTCGTTTCCAAAATAGGCCTTGGCGTCAGATGGCCACTGGTTCGCTTCAGCCAGCAGGATGGTTCCAGGAAATTCAAAATCAATCATTTTCCTTATCTCCTTGAAATAGGCATGTGTCTCAGGCAGGTTTTCGCAGCTTGTGCCCTCACGCTCAAAAAGATATGGAACAGCATCGCACCTGAATCCGTCAAGCCCTTTCTTCAGCCAGAACCTGATTACATTCTTCATCTCCTCCCTCACCTCTGGGTTGTCATAGTTCAGATCAGGCTGTGATGAGTAGAACCTGTGCCAGTAATACTGCCGGCTGTTGGGCTCCCATGCCCAGTTCGATGTCTCAGTATCGATGAAGATGATGCGGGCATCCTTGTATTTCTTGTCTGTATCACTCCAGACAAACCAGTTTCTCTTTGGTGAATTACGATCTTTCTTTGCCTCCTGGAACCACTGATTCTGGTCAGATACATGGTTCAATACAAGATCCGCTATAACGCGGATTCCTGATGCATGTGCATCATCCAGGAATCTCTGGAAATCATCCATAGTACCGTACTCAGGCTGGATCGAATAATAGTCGGATATGTCATATCCATCATCTTTTAGGGGTGATTTATAGAACGGAAGAAGCCAGATGCAATCCACCCCGAGGGTCTTCAGATAATCCAGTTTCTGGCGCATTCCCTCAAAGTCTCCGATCCCATCATTGTTCGAATCATAGAAGCATTTTACATGGACCTCGTAAAATATAGCATCCCGGTACCATAGATTGTTGACATCATCAGGCAATATCTACCGCCTCACCTTATATACAACAGCAGGTTTAACTCCAGGTGCCAGTGACACCACGAGATTCCTGCCTGTGAGGTAGAATGATCCGCCAATATAAATATCCTCCAGTTGGTATCTCTCGCCTTCTTTTATATTTTCCAGCTCTATTGGCAGGACAAGATTTGATGTATGGGATTCAAATGGGTTGATGTTAACTGCAACATATGCAGATTCACCTGTTGTCTCATTTAACCTCCTGAAAAATATTATGTTTGGGTTTGAAGACGTGAGAAATGTGACATTTATCTTGCCTTGAAAAGCACTCTCCTGCCTCCTGATCTGATTGATCCTTGATATGATGGATCTTATGTTTCCCGGCGCAAACCAGTCCCTCTTCTTTATCTCGTATTTCTCTGAATTCATGTATTCTTCCTTACCAGGTATAGCTGCATTCTCGCAGAGTTCATAGCCGCTGTAAATTCCCCATAGCGGTGATAGAAAACCTGCAAGAATGGCCCTCATTATGAACGCATTTCTTCCGCCCGTCTGCAGAACAACTGGCAGAATATCCGGCGTGTTTGTGAACAGCATGGGCCTGAAATAGCTGGATAGATCCTGACCGGATAATTCAGTGAAATATTCCTTTATCTCGAAATCATAATTTCTCCATGTGAAATATGTGTATGATTCTGTAAAACCCGCCTTGGAAAGAGCATACATGAGCTTGGGCCTGGTGAATGCCTCTGACAGAAAGACAACGTCTGGATGGTCCTTTTTAATGGAATTGAGGCACCATTCCCAGAAATCTAGTGGCTTGGTGTGTGGGTTGTCAACCCTGAAAATCCTGATGCCATGATCAATCCAGAATTCAAAAATACTTTTCAGCTCTTCCCAGAGATCCTTTTCATTTGGTATCTCAAAATTGAGCGGATAAATATCATAATATTTTTTTGGGGGATTCTCTGCATACCTGATCGAACCATCCTCCCTGTGCCTGAACCATTCCGGGTGTTCTTTGACATAAGGATGATCAGGTGAACACTGGAATGCAATGTCAAGCGCCACCTCCATACCTCTTTTTCTTGCTTCTTCCAGGAATCGGGCAAAGTCTTCCATCGCACCAAGATCACGGTTAATCGATTTGTGACCGCCATCCTTGTTACCTATGGCCCACGGGCTCCCCGGATCATTGGGAGTTACAACACGGGAACCATTCTTTCCAACCCTGTTTGTAATGCCAATAGGATGAATTGGCGTAAGATAAACGACATCAAAACCCATCTCCTTGATATCATCAAGCCTGTTTATGCAATCCCTGAATGTGCCGGATTTATCTGGGTCAGAACCCTGTGATCTTGGAAATATCTCATACCATGATGCGAACCCCGCGTATACAGGATCGGAGAAAACCTGGTATTCATCAGATTCTGACAGGTCATGCCGGGGAAAATATTTTCTAAGATCGGAATATATGTTATCAGGCAAAACAAATTTGTTGATTGATGTAACTGGGTCCTTTTCCAGGTCTTCAAGGAAACCTTTCAAGTTGCTGTTACCACGAAGGGTTTTCTTTATCAGGTTAAGATCCTCCTTTATCTCCTCACCTGCATCAAGCCACTTCTTGCAGTCCGCCATAAGCGTGGAAACCTGATCATGCCATGCAACTATCTTGTATCTATAGAAACCTGTCCTTTCAGCTGTGAACCTACCCGACCAGGAATCATTATCCACAAATTCAAGGGACGAGGAACGCCATTTCTTTTCTGAATCATGACGGAACATAATAGCGGCATCTATCCTTGAGGTACTATGCGAAATTATGTCACATTTAACTATCACATCCTCTCCCGCAGTGACCTTTGCGTACCTCTTTCCATTATCAACAGAAGGTTTTACGTTCTCTACCCAGATTTCACCTTTCATCTTCATCACTTGTAAATCTGAATACAACAGACGATAATGGCGGAAGAGTCAGGTTTATGCTGTTATTCCTGCCATGTGATGCCACAGCATCAGAATGAACACCGCCGAAGTTACCCATGTTGCTTCCACCGTAGATTTCTGAGTCGCTGTTAAGTATTTCTTTATAAAAACCTTCCCTTGGTACGCCAATCCTGTAGTTCACTCTTGGAACGGGGGTTAGATTGAAAACTGCGAGTATGAAACCATCATTTCCTGTTTTTCTTATAAAGCTGAAAACTGATTGGTTATAGTCGGAGAAATCTATCCACTCGAACCCGGATGGATCCTGGTCTGATATCGAAAGATTATTGTTTGTGTAAATGGTTAGAGCATCCCTGAAGAACCTTATCAGCCTGGCATTGTAGAAATAGGATGCCTGTTCCCATCTCAACCCTTCCTTTACGTTCCACTCTTCATGCTGGCCCCATTCTGATCCCATGAATACCAGTTTCTTTCCGGGGCTGAGGAACATGAATGCATACAGGCACCTCAGATTGGCCATCTTCTGCCATTCATCTCCTGGCATTTTTGTAAACAGGCTGCCTTTCATGTGAACCACCTCATCATGCGAAAGTGGAAGTATGAAGGACTCGCTGAAAGCATACCAGATTGTGAACGTGATAAGGTTCTGGTGATATTTCCTGTATACAGGATCTAATGAGAAATATTCAAGCGTGTCATGCATCCATCCCATATTCCATTTGAAATCAAAGCCAAGTCCACCTGCCTCAAGTGAATTTGTAACCCCGGGCCATGCTGTTGATTCTTCCGCTATTGTTATTACATATGGATAAGTGCTGTGCAGGAAGGAATTCAATTCCCTGAAGAAAGATATTGAGTCAAGGTTCTCCCTTCCACCGTAGATATTCGGTACCCATTCGCCCTCCTTTCTTGAATAATCCAGATAGAGCATGGAGCTTACTGCATCTATCCTGATACCATCAGCATGGAAAACGTCGATCCAGTATACCGCATTCGAGAGAACGTAATTCCTTACCTCGTATCTTGCGAGATTGAATATTCTTGTTCCCCAGTCAGGATGCTTTCCCAGTCTCGGGTCTGCGTGATCATAAAGGTGCGTGCCGTCAAAGTTGTAGAGGCCGTACTCATCCTCTGGAAAATGAGCCGGGACCCAGTCCAGGATGACGCCAATGTTGTTTTTATGACATTCGTTAATGAACCACATGTAATCCTCCGGGGTACCATATCTCGAAGTCGGGGCGTAATAGTTGACGACCTGGTATCCCCATGACTCGTCAAGAGGATGTTCCATTATCGGCATCATTTCTATATGCGTGAAACCCAGATCTTTAACATAGTTGATCAGATCGTTGCCAAAATCCCTTATGTTCATGAAATCCCTGTTATCCCATGGACGCTTCCATGAACCCAGGTGGATCTCATAGATAGAAATAGGTGACTTCCTGGATTGATGGTTGTTTCTTGTCTGTATCCACCCGGAATCTGTCCACTCATAATCCAGATCAGTCACAATGGATGCCGTTCTTGGTCTCTCTTCCATGTAAAAGGAAAAAGGATCCGATTTCATTTCGACCTGTCCACTTTGAAATTTAATTGCATACTTGTAAAACGCATTGTGTTTGAGGTCGGGTATGAAGATCTCCCAGATACCTGAATCATTGACATTTTCCATGGGATACCTGCGGTGATCCCAGAAATTGAAATCACCCACGACCGAGACAGCCCTGGCATTTGGTGCCCAGACAATGAATCTCACGCCGCTAATTCCATCTCTCTTCTCTACATGTGCACCAAAGGTTCTGTATGCATATTTCAGCTGACCTTCCTTAAAGAGATAGATATCATCTGGACTGATTTCAGGCCTGAAGGAATATGGGTAGACCTCACTGTGTTCTTGGTTATCCTTTCCGTTGTAATATACGCGATAATGCGCGTTTTCTGGCATATCATCAAATACAGCCTCAAAGACCTGATTGCCTTTATCAGATGCCAACTTTCTCGATCCTGATACCTCAATTGAAACATCGGTTGCTTCGGGGATAAACACTCTTACTAGAAAATTGTCTTTCTGCCTGAATGTTCCCAATAAATTGAAAGGTCTCCCATGTTCGAAATTAATTAATTCATCACCATACAAATTTATCAATCCTTAGATAAAATGAAATTGTTTCATCTGTTTTAAGTTTTATCGGGTTATTCTTTCTGCAGGATCTATCATAAAAGTATTCTTTTCTAGAAGGCAATTCATCGTTTTCCTATTTTTTTAGTCTCCTATAGTTCCTCAGCCTATTTCCAACCTTTTTGTACGGAAACAGTATTGCGCCAAATATTATGAACAATGAAGCGAATAGAAAATAATATGAGTCCTTTGCAACTTCGTTATATTCTGGCCACTGCCCGTACAGCCGCAATAGGTTTAATTTTATGAGGCCGAACCATGGAATATCCCAGAAGGCAACTCCCAGTATGTTATTAGAATTGACAGGTGCGCTAGTAATCCCCACATTCTGGTCCGCAGCAATATATGCGGATAAACTTGAATTGAATTCATCAGAAACCGCAAGGTTATGATCCCCCATCGTTATGAAACCACTTTCGTTTACAAAACTTGAAATATATACGACAAGGTTTCTATGGCTGTATCCTGCATTGTCAATTAAGACATAATCCCTTGTTACTTTCATCCAGCTCTGATTATGATAACCCTGAACTACAGGAGAAGAATTATTCCAGGAAAGATAAAACATTGCTCGGTGAATTATAGTCAAACCGCTGGAGCTTCTATAAAGAATCACATTTCCATATTCACTATAACTCTTATAGCCCATTTCACGGCCCACAACATATGTAATTATGTTATCCGGTACCTGTGATACCTTCTTTACAAATACTATGTCTCCAACATTGATGGTACCTGGTGTCCAGTAATCTGAATGCGTCATGCTATCAGATGCAACGACACTAATGGGCGGGAATTCCTGAGTATAAGCAAGTAATACGGTAATAAATATCAGGATTGTTAAAACTGCAATTATTTTAATCAATCTTGCCCTTTTCACAGATGGGTTACTGAATGTTGTCGCATTAATATTTCCTGACCAAACATTCCCATCCGTAAATTATTCCTGCACACGAATCTGTTTCACCACTTAAATAAACAATTTTTATTTACTGGATTTTCCAACTGGCGCGTTCCTCTCTGCAATTGAATTCTTCAATGTCTCTAAACTCTTCAGAAGATTCTCCGCTGAGGAATCATCTATTCCTGAAAGACACTGTTTGATAAAATCCAGATGAAGTTTCTTTGCCTCCTTAAATCTCCTCATACCGGAATCGGTAATGATAAGATCTATCTTCCTTCGATCCTCGCTGCTTCTTCTTCTGACAACAAGTCCCTGTTTCTCAAGATTATCAATTATCCCTGTAATCCATCCTTGTGTGACATTAGTCAGAGAGGCCATTCTTACCATTGTTGTGGGTCCATTTTCCGAGAGATTTCTGAGAACACTGTAACTCGTGCTGTCCAGGTTAACTGAAGAGAAGTTAGAATCCACCGATCTTTTCCATAATTTCCAGGTTTCAACAAACGCTCTCCATATCTTTATGGAATTGTCATCGCTCATTTTTTGCCTCCAGTTTCTGCCTTGATATCCTGGGGGATCTGTTTATTATCTGATTTGTTGACAGATTCATTCAGATCCCGCCTGGATGGATCCTCATCGCTCATGTTTAGATGGTGGAAATACCTCTTGCCTCTCAGTACAGAAAGAACGGCAGCTGCTGCGGAAAGTATTGCACCTATATAGAATGAATCATCGAGGGCATGCATGACTGCCGGGGCAAGTGCCAGAGGAAACCATGTGTGAGATTCCATGGTCGCAATTGTTGTAGATGATAGCGATGAGTAGATCGATGGAAACTGCGTTTGAATCAAAGAAAGAATCGTACCCATGGGGTTATATCCCAAAAATGCTGAGAATATTGCCTCGGTTGGTGGAATCTGGGACAGAATAGGCGCTATCTGAGAGGCTTTAATCTGTGTGAGAGCGATGGAGAAGTAATGCGGAAGATTATTTGAAAGTGCAAATATTACGATAGTGAAAAATATTCCAAGGCTGGCTGTCTGGGCAACATTCCTGACTGTAGCAACCATGCCTGAGGCAATTCCCCTATTATCCGGAGAGACTGAATTCATGATAGCTGCTGTGTTGGGTGCAGCGAACATTCCGCTTCCAAAGCCCATGAAATACAGTGTGAGGCCAAAGGGTATGTATGAGAAATTATATGAGAAGAATGTCAGCACTATGAAAGTAACTGCGACGATTGACATGCCAATTGTTGCGATACCCCTTGCACCGTATTTGTCGGAAAGTGCACCCCCGAGCGGTCCCATCGTCAGGAAACCAAGTGTCATCGGTATCATGTAAATTCCTGCCCAGAAAGGTGTCGAAGCAAAGGAATAACCATGGAGTGGCAGCCATATTCCCTGCAGGAGTATGATTAACATAAACATCACGCCGCCCCTTCCAAGGGAGCCCAAAAGGGATGCAAGATTCCCGAACGCGAATGCCCTGATTTTAAAGAGCGAAAGCTTGAACATCGGCATCTTAACTTTTCTTTCTACAAAGGGAAATGCGATTAACAGGCCAGCACCAACAATTAGTCCGCTTAAAACCCATGGGCTTGTCCAGTCCATTACGCCCGAACCGGATGACGGCGGCAGCAGACCATATGTAAGCCCGAGAAGAAAGATAGTCAACCCGACGCCAAACACTATGTTGCCTGCATAGTCAATCTTCTGCGATTTATCCCGCACAGAATTGTCTTTGAGCTTAAGCAGAGACCATACAGTTCCAAGCAACCCGATAGGTATGCTTACAAGAAAGACGTATCTCCAGTTAAAAACTGCAAGAACGCCTCCCAAAATCAGTCCCACAAAGGATCCGCCAAGAGCCGCTACCTGATTGAGCCCCAGTGCCTTCCCACGCTCGTTTACGGGAAAAGCATCCGTCAGTATGGCGGTGCTATTGGCGAAGAGAAACGCTCCACCTAACCCCTGAATCAGACGGAAAGCGATGAGTTCAATTGCCCCAAGATCTCCTTTATTGGGGGTCAGGAATAGAAGAATCGAGCCGGCTGTAAAGATCACAAATCCAAGATTGAACAGTCTAGTCCTGCCGTATATATCCGAAAGGCGGCCTATTGTCAGCAGAATTACGGCAGTGATAATGTTATAACCCATTATCAGCCAGATAAGATAGATGAAGGTTCCGGGCGCCAGAGGGTTGATATTTATTCCTTTAGGCCCGAAAATGACGGGAAGAGATATTAGTATAATAGTACCGTTTATTGCGGCCATCAAGACGCCAATTGTGGTGTTTGAAAGGGCCACCCATTTATATTTGACCATGATACTAAGGAGGTAAATAATGAAACCTATAAAGCAATTTTGTAATTTTTATTAAAAACATCATTTTGTTTGTAATTCCGCAAAACGATTGTGGTCAATGATCGTTTAATAGTGATTTGTGATTTCTCCGGTGGAGATTTCCTGCCAGATGATCATAGAAGAGTATCTGTTGATACTTCTCATTACTCTCGGTTTTTCAATAGCGGTGGTGTTTGCAAAGGTTTCACTGAACAGTATAAGGCCTGAAAGATTCTCAATGATATATATTTCAGGTGCAACACTTGTCATCTTTATTGAATTTGTAATTTTTCATCTTGCTGGAGATGCTCCTATATTCCTGACAGATAGAATTATCCTTGTAATAATAATGGGTGGCATTTTCGGTGCCTTCGCATATCTCTTTGGTTACATAGGGCTGAGGAGTGTTCATGCAGGAATATCAAGCACAATTTTTGACCTGCAGGGTCCACTGATAACATTCATTGGTGCCATAGTATTTGCAATATATCCCGGGAACTACGTAATCTTAGGGTTATTCGTCGCAATATTTGGGCTGTTCCTTATGGGTTACAAAAGGAACGATTCAGGAAAGATAAAGGTGACTGTTCCCTTCATTTTTCTCGCCTTCTCGCCGTTGCTCTGGGCACTCGAGTGGATTTCCTTTGATTCAGTATCCAGCCCTGCCCCGATTTTCCTTACTTTTCTTCTGTATCTCTCTATTTTAATAGTCCTGGTATTCATCAATGCAATCACAAAACCGCCGCTTATCAGCCCGGTAAGGCTCAGAGTCTTAGCATTCATCGGCGGCCTGTTTTCGGGTATAGCAAACGGTTCCTACGGGATATTTATCACGATGTATGGATCCACGCTCACAGGCGTAATAACATTGCTTTCAGTGCCTGTCGGACTATTTTTGATCATAGTTTTTCTTCATGAGAGATATACACGTCTGGAGATTATTGGCATACTGGCAATTGTCGCAGGTCTCGCAATCTCAACCCTGTTATGATTTGATGTAAACCGGTTTCTCTTTTTCGGAAAAAAATTCAATCTGGAAAATGATTATAAAGCAATGTTAACCGTACATGCTTTCCGGCGTTTTCCCTCCAGGTGATTTTACCTTATTGTATTCTTCCATTATCTTAGTTAACTCCTCATGATATTTCTTTGCAGCATCAAGGAGAGGCTCCTTTTTTATGTCCAGCGAAAAAAGAGAATTCAGCGCATCTATGTTTGATATGACCGCATCTGGATCAGGGACTTCCTCCATTGTAACTGTTAAGAAGCTCATAACCGGCACCTGCCTGACAATCGACTCACTGATTATACTACCGCCAAGTCCCGTAATCAGTGCTGAACCTGCAAGTGGTATCTTCTTTTTGGCAAGGAGAGCTAAATTTTCCTTATCACCGACAGCAAATGTTCTTGGTCCTTCCGGAACTTCCTTTGAAGCGACACCATCAAGGTTCACAACGACCTTCGGATTCACAGACGTAATCCAGTCAAGAAGCGTTGAAGTAACTTCATAATACCCATCAGGGTCAACAGGTATGTCACTCAGGATGCAGACTATGGTACCTGAATTATTGGCATAAAGCCTGAAAGGATGTCTGAGTTTCCCGGCTGCAAAAACCGTAACCGGTGGAACATAAGGCGACGAAATCCTTGCAAACTCATGCAGATCAAGGTTTTCAATTATGTATTTCAACGTCATTACGCCAACAGCTGAATTGTCCATAAATGACACAAATACATAGGGCCTCGAAAATTCAACGTTCTTATAATTTATGACCTTTGATACGAAACTTTCGTGTGTTACCATAATATCGTCATGTTATTCCGATCGCACCTAATAATGTTTGTTGCTCATCCTTTCAGGAATCATTCTATATATCTGAGAACGGTTATATTCTCAACAAACTTCTCCTTCATGTAGAAATTCTTCGCAATTACATTGAATGTTGGGAATTCGACTGTAAGGAGTTTGTATCCT